>NZ_JAEQCB010000158.1:0-17794 GCF_020738785.1 Microcoleus sp. PH2017_05_CCC_O_A
ACTGTGAGCAATTTTCGATCGGCAGACATTGCAGCAGGAGGTCAAGGAGCACCCTTAGTCCCAATAGTTGATGCCTGCCTGCTTGCCGAACCCAACCGCAACCTCTGCATCCAAAATCTCGGCGGAATTGGCAATTTTACTTATCTTCCTGCCAGGAGAGATGAAGAATTGGCTGACAAGTCTGCGGTTTCTCATGGAGGCGAGGGTATCTTGGGTTGGGATACCGGGCCGGCAAATTCGCTCTTAGACTTGGCAGTGCAGCACTTCTGTGACGGAACTAAAACTTATGACGAAGGTGGAGCTTGGGCGGCAAGTGGCACTCCCTGTCAAGCTTTAGTAGAGAATTGGCTACAGCAAGATTTTTTCATCCAAGCACCGCCCAAATCTACAGGGCGAGAGTTATTTGGTGTAGACTATTTTAACCGTTGTTTGGTCGAGGCTCAAGGTTACAACCTCAGTCCTGCTGATGTGCTGGCTACTTTGACGGAACTGACTGTTGCTTCGATCGTTCACAGTTACCAAACTTTTTTGCCGCAGATGCCCGATCGAGTTTTATTGTGCGGGGGCGGCAGCCACAATCTCTACTTAAAACGCCGATTGCAAGCACAATTGCATCCAGTGCAAGTATTGACTACTTCTGAGGCAGGCTTGAGTGTAGATTTTAAAGAGGCGATCGCTTTCGCGGTTTTAGCCGCCTGGCGGGTTCGGGGTATTCCCGGCAATCTGCCTCAAGTTACTGGTGCTTGCGCGCCGGTTCTGTTAGGAGAAATTAACTCTTGTTGGCACAGTTGGGCATGATAGCATAGAGTCTGAGGGACAACGGCTGTGCGTTGTTGCACCAGCATTGTAGCCAGCAGGAAAAGCATAGGAACAGCACTGTGGCTCACACGTTTTTAATGGAATCTGGCCAATGGACGCTCGAAGGAAGTTGGATTGAGCGCAATGGCGTGCCAATTACGGTGAAAGGCAAAACTTTAGTGAGCTGGAACCGAACAGATTGGTTCAGTATGGTGACGAAGCTCGTGTTTCCAGGAGGCGATCGCGAAGAGATTATTTTGCAGTACCGAGGACACCTCAACAACGATGAGCGGCAGTATACTTTTGTACTCCAACACAGCGAACTCGGCCGAGTCGAGGGCGAAGGTTGGATTGCTCCCCAGTCGATCGTCCAACGTTACTGGGTACTCGGAGATGAACGCCAGCGGCGGACGGGTTTTGATACCCTCCACCGCGTTGATGAAAATCGCTACTACCAATCTAGTGGCATCATGTCTGGTCATTACTTGACGAGTACGATGGAGGCAACTCTGGAACGTCAGTCGGAATAACTCTTTCTAGAGTTACAAGTTGCGTGCTCTAGAACTTGAGTAGAAAATTAAAGGTTTTGCTTGTCGGAGATCGCCTTTTGATGTCCGACTTGCTCAATTCTTGCTCAAAGCCATCCGCTGCAACTTGAGAGGGCTAGCAGCGATTCGGGCGCTATTGATATTGTGTTCCCACAATCGCTTACTCTAAAAGTAGAGAATGCAACTCTGACTTTACAGGATATTAAGAGCTGTAGTGAAGTGTTAAGCTCGCCATATCGAAAATTTGCATTTCTGGAAATTACATATTATCAATTAATGCTACCCGATCTCCGAATTTGTGGCTGTAATTTATTGTATAAAAAATATAGAGATTGTCGAAAAATTTATAATTTTTGAGAGGCGGAGCGATAAATTATTGTGGCTGTGTGGTGCGGACTATTAGGGAGACTTTATCCCAACTTTTAGTAGAATCAAAAGACAATAAAGTGCGAGTTTGTCTAGACCCGAGGATGAGTTCTCGATAGGTCGGTAAAAATTGTTTCTACCAAATGCCTCTAACCCGATCGATTCATCCGTATATCCGTGTCGCGTTTTGAGGATATTCTTGCCTTATACCTTGTACCTTCGAGTGACGCCCCATCACCCCCAACTCCTTTCCGCCTGAGGGAAGAGAGTAAGAGACGGAGGTCGCCGACTGCGACTCTAGGTTACTCAACGCCTGGATTGGGTTCTAGACCCCAATGGTGTTTGAGAAAATGGCGGTACATGGTTTCGCGCAACATCATTTGCTCGTAAAGCTTGACCAAAAACTCCTGAGCTTGCTCGCGGCTCATGTCACTTACCTGTGTTTTGAAGGAACACAGGCTAAATTGCTGCTCCAAAGACAATTCTGCTGGTTGGCTCATGACTTTGACTCCTGTAGTAAGTAAAAGTGACTTGACAGTGAAACCTGGATTAACCAGATTTGTAAGTTGTTTCTGTAAGTTGCTTCAGCGATCGGCTCTTGGTTTCAGGATGTCCCGCAAGCCTATCTCGCTTTAGTATATTACAAAAGGTAACAATAATTTGACAAAATTACCATCTTTCCTAAGAAATAACTTAACCATAGAGATGGCAAGATGTCCGCAAAAGTTCCTTCCGCAGACTTATACCACTCTATCTACTTGTCAAGAGAAAAAAGGCTCAGTATGAACCAAAATAATTGCAGCGATTTATACCAACTCGCGCGGAAATTCTCTCTGGCTGAGGGGGAGAGCGGGTGCTGACGGGTGTAGGTTTTTTGGTAAAAGCCTTATCCCATAAGAGTTTGAGATTTTAAGAGGCAAAAGCCCAAAACTTTTGCACTGTCTAGATTTGCTGGGTTTTGCCAGGGGAAAACCTACACCTGTCAGGAGATCGGGTGAGGGGAGATGGGGAGACTGGGAGAATCTATATTTCTCTCTTCTCCCTTACCTTCTTCCTTGTATTCGTTAAATCGGCTACATCTGTTAAATCCCGCACACTGCTTCCAAACTTGGAAACGTTCTCACTAATTGGAGGCAGGGACATTCGGCAGTGGAGTAGCAGCTCCGGGCCTGGAATTGGGGGCAATGGGTGCGGGCGAAACGGGAGGAATTCCCAGATTTCCCCCAGAGTTGCTCGGCTGCTGTCCCGGTGCTGGAAGAGGAGATTGAAACTGATTGGGATTGAACTGCTGCTGCCCCGGAGCCGGAAGAGGAGATTGAAACCGATTCGGATTGAGCTGCTGTTGCCCAGGAGCTACGGGAGACGGCAGGGGTTGAGGGTAATTGCCCGAAGGTGCCGCAGGAATCCCCGAATTGGGAAGCGACGGATTATTCGGCTGGGCAGAGGGAGCCGAACTAGGAAGAGTTGCTAGAGCTACTCGATCGCCCCCTACCTCTCGCAATTTGTCTAAAACCTCCACAACTTTGGCGTATTTAGCATTTTGAGGAGCGTACAACACCGTCAAGCCGGCAGGATTTGTGCTGTGGAAACTCTTTAAAACTCGATCGAGCTGCTGGTAATTAACAGGCAATTGGTCGATATAAGTTTGCCCGAAATCGTCAATGCTGACAATCAGCATCTCTCGCATCTGCGTTTGTCCAGTCTTCGCCTTCGGCAAATCGACATTAATCGCTTGCTGGCGAGTCAGTTGCAAAGCCGCCACCAAAAAAAACGTCAGAATGCAAAAGATCACGTCAATTAAAGGCACCAGTTCAATCCGAGCCTCTTCAGCAGGAGTATCTAAGTGAATCTTCATCAGTTGTTCTTTGTTCTAATTATTAGAAGGTGAATCTTCAGCCGGATCGGAACCTTTCAATTTCGGCTCCCTGAGACGTTCTCCCGATGATTCTTGAGAATTGAGAGAACGCCTGTTCAAACCATCGGAACCAAAGGAAGAATTGTTGTGATCTGTACCGGGCGATCGACCTTTAGCATTAGCAGTCGGCCAATATTGTCTGTAGAGCAATTCCATTTCATTTCCAGCTTTGCGAAATATTTTGGCTTGGTTGAACAAAAAAGCTTGAAATATCCGATAAAACGCCAAGGTAAAAATTGCTACTACCATCCCACTCGCAGTCGTGATCAGCGCCTCGCTAATCCCCAAAGTCACGCCAGTGGTTGCCGCCGTACCGATGTCGCCCAGACGGATGGAACTGAGGGAGTTAATCAAGCCCAAAACTGTTCCCAGCAAGCCCAGCAAAGGGGCGAGAGCGATCGTCGCTTCTAAGATTTTGTCCCCGCGGCGCATCGAAGCCAACTCTTCATCGGCGGCTGCTTCGAGGGCGAGTCGAAATAAATCTGGTTCGGGATTGTACAGGCGCAGGGGTGCAGAAAGAAATCGCCCGATCGGCTGTCGGTTGGCTTGTCTGGCAATCTCGTTAGCCGCCCCCCAATCGCTCCGCGCCGCGTCGAGAATCCGGTTAACTATCTGCTTCTCTTTGCTCAAGAGGCTTGCCCAGAACCACAAGCGCTCGATAATTGTACTTACAGATAGAATCGATAACACCAACAGGGGCCACATGGCGGGGCCGCCTTTTTGAAACAGTTCTTGAATATTCACAATATTTTTGCTCCTGCATTACCCGCTAACTTTTGCTTCTGTTCTACTTTTTTTTACAAATCTAAGGCCATTTAATTTTAGCGATTAATGTACTCAGGACTTACGCACTCGCCACTAAAGAAACCGGGTCTTGCAGTCCAAGGCCTCGGGTGGCAAAGAAGTATCTTACTCGATCGAATCCCGTTGCTGAGTAAGTCTTGGTAATATTGTCAGACTCCTCGCGGGCGATCGGCGGCGACTACTTCCTCAGAAATCCTCTAAATCTTCTTGACACATATCTTGCAGCGACTGGTGTTGCAGGCGGCGGTTCGTGCGGCGATATTTTTTAGTTTGCAGTTTCGGTTCATACTGCTGTGTACCGTCGGACTTGGTTTGCTGCTTCAAACTGGATTCGGCGCTGCTGGAGTTTTGCAGAGCTTGTTGGCGGACGATCGCCTCTTCCATAAAATTCAAATAATACTGGTAGCGCTCCCAATCTCCCCGCACCACACAGTTAGGCTCATCGCGGTGCGAACAGTCGCTAAACTGGCAGCTACCCAAAGCCAGCCTCTGACGAGCTTCTGGGAAATATTCAGCTAACTCCGACGGATCGGATTCGAGAGCCGGCTGATTAAAGCCCGGAGTATCCGCCAGCAATCCGCCGTCGGGAAGTTCAAATAGTTCGACGTGGCGAGTTGTGTGGCGCCCGCGGCCGAGTTTGCCAGAAACAGCGTTCACTCGCAGGTTCAGCGCCGGAACCAGTTGGTTGATCAAGCTGGACTTGCCGACGCCAGAAGGGCCACAAATTATCGTTATTTTGTCTTGGGTGTGGCTGTGGAGAAAGTTCGGCAAGGGATTTTGTACGGAATTTAACGGAGCTAACGGATGAGCCGAATTTGCTAGTAGGGGGTTCTCCTCAGAAGGCAACAGAGAACCATCTATTTTGTCCGATAAATTCTGGGAAGTTACTTTTTCGACATAAACTTTATTTTGAAAATTTGTGGCAACTTCCTGCACTCCTAAACCGCTGCGAACGCTAATAAACATTGGTTCGTAGCCCCAACGTGAAAGCCGATCGCGCCACTGTTCCAACTCCTCGGCTCTCACCAAATCGCATTTGTTCAGGCACAAACTCACCTCTAAACCTGTAGATTCTGCCTTGACTAAAAACCGAGTTAATGAGGCGGGGTCTAAATCGGGTTCGGCGAGGGCAAAAACGAGGAGAATGCGATCGGCATTAGCGACAGGCGGGCGGTTGAGTTCTGTGCGGCGGGGGAAGACTTCTGAAATTGCACCCCGGCGGTCAGTCCAGTCCGGTTCGTCTACCACCACGCGATCGCCCACCATCACCTGTTGACCAATTTTTTTCAGTCTAGTGCGGCGAGTGCACAGGAGAGTGGGAGCATCCGCCAGGGCTATATTCTCGTGAATCCCGGCTGCTGGATCTAGCCTGACTCGGTAGAAGTTAGCCTGAACAGCCACGACTGTACCGACGAGAGAGGACAAATTCAGGCTCATCCGGCTTCCTGGAGTTCTGGGCGCTGCACTTTCATGGCAAAAAAGCCAGACTCCGACTCATCCGCCATAAATTGCGTTTCGAGAATTTGATAGCCTTCCATTTTCAGACTATCAGGCACTTGTTCGATCGGCTCCCCAGCATCCAGCCACACTTCCAAAACAGCACCAGGTGGCATTTGTTCCAAGCGCAATTTAGTGCGGACAAAATTCAGAGGACACGGAGTCCCCCGCAGATCGATTTTGGCATCTGGGGATTTGGGATTTTCAATTGTGGATGTTGAATTCATAATGCGTTTTAGATTCTCAAATTTCCCATCTCAATTCTTGAAAGCCTTATTTTATCGTGAACAAATTGACGAATAATTATTCTACCGCCGATTTTTGACACCAATTGGTGTCATTTTTTTGAGGACTATTCCCACAAATTGCCCAACAATTATTCTACGACCGATTTTTGACACCAATTGGTGTCACTGTACAAAATGAGCGCAATTGCGCTGACTTTTTTGACAGAGAATTAAACAAATTGCCGAACAATTATTCTACCTGGGCAAAATGAGACCAATTGGTCTCATTTTTTTGATAGAGAATTTAAAAAATTGCCACGGAATCATCAAACAGGAAAATTTGACACCCATGGGTGTCAAAAAATTGCTTATTTCTGAAACAAATTGCCCAGAAATCCTTCCAAGCCGCCTTTACCAGTACGATCGCCCTTCAGCTTAGCAAGCTGCATCAGCAACTCCCGTTCCTCAGCCGTCACCTTAGTCGGAATATCAATAGACACCGCAATCAAATGGTCGCCGCGACTGACTGGATTGCCCAACTTAGGCACTCCTTTTTTCTCCAGAGTCAGAACAGTATTCGCCTGAGTTCCCGTAGGAATCAACAATTCCGTCGGCCCATCTACAGTTTCCACTTCCAATCGGCAGCCCAAAATTGCTTGCAAATAACTAATCTTCACTTCCGAATTAACGTTAATGCCGTCCCGCTTAAATAACGGGTCTTCATTCACAGCCAAAAACACGTAAAGATCCCCCGGCGGCCCGCCCAACTTGCCAGCATCCCCTTCATTGGAAACGCGCAAACGAGTACCGTTATCTACCCCGGCTGGAATAGTGATTTTCAGCTTTTTCATCACTTCTTTCTGACCGCGGCCGCCACAAGTTTCGCACTTGTCCTCAATTACTTGCCCGGTGCCGTTGCAGGTGGGGCAAACAGAAACTTGAGTAAAGCTGCCGAAAGGCGTGCGGGTAGCGCGTCGGACTTGACCGCTGCCGGTACAAGTCGAACAGGTTTGAGGTCTGGTTCCCGGCTTGGCGCCAGTTCCGGTACAAGTTTCGCAGGTTTCTAGGTGCTTGATGCGGAGTTCTTTTTCCCCACCAAACACAGCTTCGCGAAACTCTAGCCGCAAGTCGAGGCGCAAATCATCTCCGCGCACGGGGCCACTGCGTCTGCGACCTTGCTGTTGGGCGCCCGCCCCTCCTTGAAAACCCTGAAAGAAGCTTTCAAAGATGTCAGCAAAGCTGTCGCCGAAGTCTTGGAACCCAGGCGCGCCTGCACCACTGACACCTTGTTCGCCAAAGCGATCGAAACGGGCGCGGGTTTCCGGTTCCGATAGTACCTCGTAGGCACGGTTAATTTCTTTAAACCGCTCCTCAGCTCC
Organism: Microcoleus sp. PH2017_05_CCC_O_A; assembly: GCF_020738785.1. Classification (NCBI taxonomy): domain Bacteria; kingdom Bacillati; phylum Cyanobacteriota; class Cyanophyceae; order Oscillatoriales; family Microcoleaceae; genus Microcoleus; species Microcoleus sp. PH2017_05_CCC_O_A. Next base: position 7,535 of record NZ_JAEQCB010000158.1, read on the forward strand.
AGATTCTTTGTTGACATCTGGATGGTACTTGCGAGCTAGGCGGCGGTAAGCACGCTTAATTTCCTCTTTGTCTGCACTGCGAGAAACGCCTAATATTTCATAGTAATCACCGGCCATAAAGCTGCTTGCCTGGAGGTAAATAACAAAAAGTGTACGAAAAATAAACGGGCGACCTTTCCTGAAATTACCAATTAAAAATTAAAAATTCTCATTGTTAATTGTTAATTGTTAATTTTTAATTTTTAGCTTTTCAGTTCTAAAGGAAAGGATTCATCTCATCAACTTCAGGTTCGGGAACCTTCGGTTTGGGTTCCGGTTGTGGTTCCGGCTGTCGCTTGGACTGTCGTTCCGGTTTGGGTTCCGGTTTGGGTTCCGGCTGTCGCTTGGACTGTCGTTCCGGTTTGGGTTCCGGTTTGGGTTCCGGTTGTGGCGGAGCTTGTGGCGGAGCTTGGGGCGCCACCAGCAGCTCTTCTGTCAGGAAAAGGCTGTCGTCGGTAGCTGCAACCTCTTCTAGTTCTGACATCATCTCGCTTTCAACCTCTGGCGAGGAGTGGGCTACCCCGCTGCGGGCTTGCTCGTAGACTGCTGTCCCGAGGGAGTATAGCAGTTGCTTGAAAGCTTCGATTTGCTCGGTGAGTTCCTCAACATTGATGTCGGGGTTAGCCATCGCGGCCTTCAAAGCTGTTGCTGCTGATTCGGCTGCGACTTTGAGGTCGTCGCTGAGCAATTGCGCGTTGGTTTTCAAAGTGACACCACAATTATAGACCAGGGTGTCGGCTTGATTTTTGAGTTCGACTACTTGAGCGCGCTTGATGTCCTCGTCGGCGTAAAGTTCGGCTTCTTGCCGCATCCGCTCGACTTCGGTTTCGCTCAAGCCTCCTGTATTGGAAATTTGGATGCTTTGTTCTTTGCCGGTTCCCTTGTCTTCAGCGGCAACTTTGAGAATGCCGTTGGCATCGATTTCAAAGGTAACTTCGATTTGAGGTACGCCGCGGGGGGCTGCGGGAATGCCTTTGAGCAGGAATTTGCCGAGACTTTTGTTGTCTTTTACCAATGCGCGCTCGCCTTGGAGGACGTGAATTTCTACGGAGGTTTGTCCGTCAGCAGCCGTGCTGTACATTTGCGATCGACTGGTGGGGATGGTTGTATTGCGATCGATTACTTTGGTAAACACACCGCCCAAAGTTTCGAGTCCCAGGGAAAGCGGCGTCACGTCTAGCAACAGCAAATCTTTGACTTCACCGCCCAACACCCCGGCTTGAATTGCCGCACCTACGGCTACAGCTTCGTCGGGATTCACCGATTTATCGGGAGACGCGCCCCCAAAATACTTACTAATTGCCTCTTGAACTGCCGGAATTCGGGTTGAGCCTCCGACTAAAATAATCCTGTCTATATCTTTCGGGGTAAGACTTGCGTCTTTGAGGGCTTGAGTCACCGGATCGATCGTCGCCTGCACCAAATGACCCACCAGTTTTTCAAACTGAGCCTTCGAGAGATCCATTTCCAAATGCTTCGGCCCTTTAGCATCAGAGGAGATGAACGGCAAATTAATGGATGTGGATTGCGAGAGAGAGAGTTCAATTTTCGCCTTTTCCGCAGCTTCTCGGAGGCGCTGCAATGCCATTTTGTCTGTTGAGAGGTCGCTACCTTCTTGAGTTCGGAAAACTTCTACCAGCCACTGAACTATGCAGTTATCAAAGTCATCTCCTCCGAGATGGTTGTTACCTGCGGTGGCGTTGACTTCAAAAATTCCGTCTCCCAATTGCAGGATCGAAACGTCGAAAGTACCGCCGCCGAGGTCAAAGACCAAGATTTTCTGTTCGATATTTTGCTTGTCGAGCCCGTAGGAAAGGGCGGCCGCCGTCGGTTCGTTGACGATCCGCAGGACTTCTAAACCCGCGATCGTACCGGCGTCTTTAGTCGCTTGGCGCTGGGCGTCTGTAAAGTATGCCGGCACAGTAATCACGGCTTGGGTAACAGTTTGTCCCAAATAAGCTTCAGCATCTTGCTTGAGCTTTTGGAGTACCATTGCCGAGATTTCTTGGGGGGTGTGAACTTTGTTCCGAATTTGGACGTTAACGGTGTCGTCTTTGCCTTTGATGCAGGTATAGGGAGTGCGGGATCGTTCTTCTTCCGTGTCGTCCCACCTGCGCCCGATAAATCGTTTGATGCTGTAAACAGTATTTACAGCATTAGTTACAGCTTGCCGCTTGGCTAGTTGACCGACTAAGCGATCGCCCGCCTTGCCAAATCCTACGATGCTCGGAGTTGTGCGGCCGCCCTCGGAATTGGCGATCACGACGGGTTTACCGCCCTCCAATACAGCTACGCAACTGTTGGTCGTGCCTAAGTCAATTCCAATAATTTTTCCCATAGCGCCTCATAAAACTTTGTGGGATGTTTGGAAACTTCCAACTACAAGTTGGGGTATAAAAAACGACTAAGCTTGTTTTAACAAGCATCACTGACTGGATTTGTAGGAAACAAACTTGATATTTTAATGCAAGATCGCAGACTCATTAAAACATTGTTCAGAATTTGTTGAGAAAGCGCTGACCTGCTTTTAGTCCTGAATTAAGAAGTTGGTGAGTTTGCCACCTTCGTGCCCCCGAATTCTCTTCGGGGGTCCGTGCAGGGCGAGGAATGCAGTAGCTTTTGTCCGATTAACTTTCCGAACTATCGGGATTTTCATCTGAGGCTACCACAGATATCCCAGGCGCTGCAACTTTCACTTTGGCGTGGCGCAAGACACGATCGCCCAGAATGTAGCCGCGTTCTAGTTCTTGGATGATTGTTCCTTCCTCGTGTTCGTCTGTGGGCTCGCTGAGGAGAGCTTCGTGGAGGTTGGGGTCAAACTGTTCGCCTTCAGGGCGCATCGGAGAAACCCCAATTTGCTTGAGACCATCTACCATTTGCTTGTAAACGCTTTGGTAGCTTTTGTGAATGTTCATTTCGCCGTCGTTTTGCGGCTTAATGTGCGATCGAGCGCGCTCGAAATTGTCGATTACCGGCAACAGGGGCTTGATCGTGAGACACCTTGCCTGTAAATCTAACTCTTCTTTTTCCTTTTGGGTGCGCCTGCGGAAGTTTTCAAAATCTGCTGCTAGGCGGAGATTTTGATTTTTTAGGTCTTCTAGTTGAGCTGATGTGGCTTGCAACTGAGTTTTTAAAGCCTCTTTTTCATCTCTTATCGAAGCGAGTTCCCTCTTCCATGATTCAGCCGCGTCTGCTGTCGGGCTGTTGGTGGAATTGCCGGTGACAGGATCTCCGGATGCGTTTGCTCCCTTGCGATCGCCCTCGGCGCTTTGATAAGCTTGAGCAAGTTCGAGTTCCCAATCGGCTGCTTCGTTAGAGTTTGCTGGTGCCGGCGGAGTTTCGCTTGCCATTGGTGAACCCTCTGGGGTTTCCCCAGTTGAGTTAGGATCTAGATCTTGCTGTTTTTCCTCGTCAATCATAAAAGCTGCGCGACAGAACCCTATCAATTCTAGCAGATACACTTAACACGGTAAATGTACAGAACTATAATTTACTGTGTATGGCACTATCTGATTCATAGGAAAGCTCCGGTCTCTGTGCAGGAATCTCTCAAAGCTTGCAATATTTTATGGAAATGACATCTCGATCTCTAGTTCTAGTAAGACCGTAGTTAGCGCTAACACAACGTTTCTTGTATCGCAATTTGGGAATAACACCCTCGCATTGATAGCAAGTTTAGAAGGATATTAAGCAGTTAGATTTCCTGAAAATAATTGAGCTGTTGATGGCTGATACTTCAATATTTGCGGCAAAACACAGTTAATTAAAGTTAATTTATATGGCTGTTTTATTCGCAGATAGAGGCTTGTATTTTACAATTGAGTGCGTTTAAAAACAGGGAGGTGTCCTCGATTATTGGGGAGTAAAATGAGAAACATTAGCTGGTATTGGGTACCGGCCACTCGGTAGATACGATTGATCTCTAATTTGCCAATAGGCAAAATTGATGAACTGTCAACCTTTCCTCACAAAGGTTAGGACACCAGAGAGAATTAGATGAATATTGGCAGGGAAAAAACTAGAGCTGCTCAAAATCTGGGCGATCGAAATCTGCGATCGGGCGATCGCCCGATCGCAGATAATTAATCAAAATATATCTCACTAGACCGATCGATGGCTTTCGTCAAAGCTATCATCATCAAAGCTCGCACAGCCGATCTTTAAGGTAGTACAGAGAACCGCGCTACCACGGGCGCTGTAATTTGACCAAACAATTTGCGAATATACAATGATCGTGGAAAGGCGACAGACCTCAGGATCAATCCCCAAGTGATGTGCCATGAGGCTATAACGAGAGTATCTCGCAGGTCGATCGGGTCAGTAAGCAACTTAGCACTCAACAAACAAAATTTGATTGCAAGCATCGACCAATCCCTCCAACGTCTCATCAATTTGTGGACGAAAATGAGAGGAGACTACGAGCTTACACTTGACATATAGGGATAGAGCACAAATATGATAGCTCATCCACAAGCAAAAGATACGGGGGTTTTAACCCCGCGTTGGTTTTCCTCTCAGCACTTTCTGTGACTGAGTTTCCCACAAGAATGAGTGTTTTTTATGACTAACACATCCCAGGGGTCTCCTCGCACATCGATAGTTGCTATCAGCGTTTTGCCTCCGGCTCTCAACAAGATGATTCAGTCGGGTTACGTCAACGGCGACCAAGTGAAACAAGCTCAACTTGAAAGCCGGAAGTCGGGTAAGCGGTTGACGGAGGTATTAGAAGCACTTACCGGGCAGCCGTTACCTCCTGAATTGCTGCGGCTTTACAAGAAGCAGCAGATGTTTGAACGGAAGATTGTCTACGGGGTTGAAGCGTATGACCCGGAGATGAGCGAAATGTCGAACGAGCAACTCGGAATTATGCTCGATGGGTTGAAAATTTCGATCGACATTTGTCACCAAGGTCGCTTTTTACCAGTAGCGAAGACTGAAACCGAGCCTCAGGCTGTTTTAGTGGCAATGGTAGATCCCGACAACCTCAACGCCATAGAAGATTTGCGGCGGATTTTACAGCCTCACGGCTTGGCTTTGCAGCGACGGGTGATTACGCCAGACGACTACCAGGACATCACTTCGGCATATCAAGACGACCAAGTTAAGGTAGCCGCCAAAATAGCAGAAGCCGATAAGCAGAGAAAGCTGGAGTTAGGGGAGGGAGATTTTGGCGAACTCTCATTAGAAGAGGAGAGTGCTGACCAAGAAGACCTAGCTAACACCATAGACGATGCTGAGGCTGCTCCGGTAATTAAGGCTGTCAATATCATTTTGGCTAAAGCTTTGTCGGAAAAGGTGTCGGACATCCACGTAGAACCTCAAGAAGAGTTTATGCGGATACGGATGCGGAAAGATGGGGTGCTGCAAGAGTATTTCCGGTTTCCGAAACAGGTAGTGCAATCGATTACGGCTCGTTTCAAGATTATTGCCAACTTGGACATTGCCGAACGCCGACAAGCTCAAGATGGTCGTATCCGCCGGGTGTTTGAGGGACGCACGGTAGATTTCCGGGTAAATAGCTTGCCTTCCCGGTACGGCGAAAAAATCGTGCTGCGGATTTTGGACAGTTCCAGCACTCAGTTGGGTTTGGGTTTGTTGATCTCGGATCAAGAAACTCTGGCTTTGGTGCGAGAGACTGCTAGCCGTCCGTTCGGACTGATTTTGGTGACGGGGCCTACGGGTTCGGGTAAGTCAACTTCTCTGTACTCGATTCTGGCGGAACGCAACGATCCGGGGGTTAATATCAGTACGGCGGAAGACCCGATCGAATATGCTTTGCCGGGAATTACCCAATGTCAAGTAATTCGGGAAAAAGACTTGACTTTTTCCAACCTGCTGCGGGCGTTTTTGCGGCAAGACCCTGACGTGATTCTGGTGGGGGAAACGCGGGACAGAGAAACGGCAAAAACTGCTCTGGAAGCTGCTTTGACGGGACACTTAGTGCTGACTACGCTGCACACTAATGACGCGGCTGGGGCGATCGCGCGTTTGGACGAAATGGGCGTAGAACCGTTCATGGTTTCAGCCGCTCTGTTGGGCGTGTTGGCTCAGCGTCTGATGCGGCGCGTTTGCGACAAATGCTGCATTCCTTACCAGCCTACTGCGGCCGAACTCGGTCGCTACGGTCTGTCGGCTTCTCAAGAAATCGATCTGACTATTAACAAAGCCAACACCATACCAGTGGAGGAAAGGAAAGGACTCGCAGAACGCGATCAACTTTGTCGGAAGTGCAGCGGCCTAGGCTACAAAGGACGGGTAGGCGTTTACGAGTTCCTGAAAAATACTGAGCGGCTGCAAACTCTGATCACTCAAGGGGCTCCCACAGAGCAACTTAAGGAAGCAGCGGTAGAAGAAGGGATGAAAACGTTGTTGGCTTACAGCTTGCAGTTGGTGCGGGAAGGGGCGACTACCTTTGAGGAAGTCGAGCGGGTGACCTTTACTGACTCCGGGTTGGAGGCGGAACTGAAAGCCAAACGCAAGCAGGGACTTACCTGCAAAACTTGTCGGGCGGAATTGAAGCCGGAGATGCTGGATTGTCCGTACTGCTTGACGCCGCGCTTTTTGGATTGATTCATCCGTCATCCGTCATTCGTCATTAGTCATTAGTCATCCGTCATCCGTCATTAGTCATTAGTGATTAGTCAGTAGAAAAACAACTGTCAACTGTCAACTGTCAACTGTCAACTGTATCTGAGCTAAATTGGTCAATAACTATCAACTAGATTGAGAAGAGGTATCTATGGGTCTGATGATTGAAGACGTATTGGAGTCCCTGGTAGAGCAAGGGGGTTCGGACATACACATCCAAGCAGGCGCGCCTATCTTCTTCCGCGTCAGCGGGAAACTAACTCCTCAGTCGCAATACGGCGACATTCTGTCTGCTGAGGAAGTGCAGATTCTGATCTTCCAAATGCTCAACAATATGCAGCGCAAGCAGTTGGAAATGGAGTGGGAACTCGACTGCGCTTACGGGGTGAAGGGATTGGCTCGGTTCCGGGTGAATGTGTACCGGGAGCGGGGTGCTTGGGCTGCTTGTATGCGGGCTCTGGCTTCTAAGATTCCTAACGCAGATGCTTTGGGCGTGCCGCAGATTTTGCGGGATCTGACGGAAAGACCCAGGGGTATGCTGTTGGTGACGGGACAAACGGGTTCCGGGAAAACTACTACGATGGCGGCTTTGTTGGATCTGGTCAACCGGACGCGGGCTGAACACATTCTGACGGTTGAAGACCCGATCGAATATGTGTTTCCGAATGTCAAGAGTTTGTTTCACCAGCGTCAAAAGGGGGAAGATACTAAGAGCTTTGCTAATGCGCTGAAAGCAGCCCTGCGGGAAGATCCTGATGTGATTCTGGTGGGAGAAATGCGGGACTTGGAAACGATCGGTCTGGCAATTTCGGCGGCAGAAACGGGTCACATGGTGATGGGAACGCTGCACACTAATTCGGCTGCTGCTACGATCGATCGGATTTTGGACGTATTCCCGCCCATTCAACAACCCCAGGTTCGCGCCCAAGTGTCTAACTCTTTAGTCGGAATTTGCAGCCAAAATTTGGTTGTGAAAGTTGGGGGCGGCCGCTGCTGCGCTATGGAAATCATGGTGAATACTCCAGCTATGGCTAACTTGATCCGGGAGGGCAAAACTCCTATGATTTACTCCCAAATCCAAATGGGGGCAAAATTGGGCATGAGGACGATGGAAATGGCCCTCGCTGAACTTTACAAGGGCGGTAAAATCACTTGGGAATCGGCAATGGCCAAGGCTTCTAAGGCTGACGAACTCGAACGCTTGATCGGCCCGGCACCTGTTGGTACAGGCAAGGTAGGGGCTCATTAATTGAGTCAGTCAGTCCATTTTAGATTTTAGATTTTAGATTTTAGATTTAATTGCAGCGCAGTGAATCTGGGAGCTTGAATTACGATCTAAAATTGGGGGATCGACTCTCATGAGTGTTGGGGACTTGTACCTGTTTTGGGGCGAAGCAATCAGTTATTGGTCAGCAGTCCGCAGAAATGACCAATCACTAATGACTAATGACTGATTGCCAATGACTAATGACTTTTAATAATTTTCCAGAGGCAATCTATGGCTACAAATGTTATTAATCCAAAACCAAAAACAGGCTTCGATCTCAGTAGGATTCAGGAGCAATTTGAGTATAGCCTTAGCAGTCTTACTGTTAAGGATATGGCGATTTTTGCTCGTCAGTTTGCGGCTATGTTTAATGCCGGGGTGGCGATCGTGAGATGCCTTTCCGTGCTGCACGAACAGTGCTCTAATGCTAAGTTGAAACGAGCACTCAGGAGCATGAATGCTGACGTGCAAGAGGGGATAAACTTGGCAGAGGCGATGGCTAAGTTTCCTGATGTTTTTGACCAACTGTTTATCAGTATGGTGGCGGCGGGAGAGGTCGGCGGTGTGCTAGATGAAACCCTCGACCGTCTGGCGGTGATGATGGAAAAAAATCACAAGACGGAGGCTGAAATTAAATCTGCGATGTCTTATCCGAAGACTGTGTTTTTCATCGCGATTGTGATTTTTTTCGCAATGACGATTTTTTTGCTACCAACTTTCGCAAAAATCTTTAAGGATATTGGTGCAGACTTGCCTGCTTTTACGGTGTTTATGTTGGGGATTAGCGCATTTTGTACGGCTTGGCCTCCGATCCAACAACTGACAGTTATTGGGGTAATTATAGCGCTAAAATTTGCCTTTGATATGTACTACAAAACTCCAGTAGGTCACCTCCAAATCGATAGAATTGCGATGAAGTTGCCAATTTTTGGAGATTTGATTGAAAAATCGGCGGTGGCGAGGTTTTGCGTCATCTTTGGCTCGCTGACGCGATCGGGTGTGCCGATTCTTAGCTCTTTGGAAATTGTGCGAGATGTGGCGGGAAATCAGGCGATCTCAAATGCGATCGAATATGCAAGGCAGGAAATTCAAAGCGGTGGCATGATCAGTATTGCTTTGCAAGAACAAGCTGTTTTTCCCTCCTTGGCAATTCAAATGATGGCAATTGGCGAGGAGACTGGGGAACTTGACAAGATGCTGATGAAAGTTGGCGCTTTTTACGAAACCGAAGTCGAAGAAGCAGTCAAGGGACTTACCAGTATGCTAGAACCTCTGATGATTGTTGTGGTCGGTGGTATCGTAGGTTCGATTTTGCTGTCGATGTATCTGCCGATGTTCTCAGTGTTTCAGAAGCTGTAGACAATTGACAGTTGACAGTTGACAGTTGACAGTTGTTAGTTGTCAGTTGACAGTTGTCAGTTGTCCGTTGACAGTTGACTCTTGTCAGTTGGCAGTTGACAGTTGTTATTTGTTATTTAAGAGTTGTCATTAGCTTTGTTTGAGTTGTTAATAATGTTCAGTCAGTGATATGGCCTTGGCTAATCTTTGAATAACCAATGACCAATTGTTGCCAAGTAATGAATAACCAATTGCCAATTACCAATTACAAATTGCCAATTACAAATTGCCAATTACCAACGACAATTGACCAATGACTAATGACCAATGACTAATGACCAATGACTAATGACCAATGACCAACGACTAATGACTAATGACTAATTAATTGATTTAAAATGTCTGTAAAACAATCACATTACGAGGCTTTACTAGCACAGTACAGCGAATTTTCGGAAGCGATCGCCCTGCTGAAAAAATATCGGCTGTACATGGAGATGATTCCGAGTATCCGCCGCGCTAACGAAAGCTTAATTACCATTCCTTTGCCAATTGTGCGCTTGCGGGAGGGGGTTTCCTATGCGGGTAGGGGGGGGACTAGCATCTCTCCGGGACAGGCGGCTTGTTTGCCCTGCGATTTGGCGATTTTGATGTGCGATCCAGAGTGGAAAGTTAAAATTGGGGTGGAAATTTTGGTTTTTATTCACCGCCCTGGTGAAGATTTTTCGGATTTGTTGGGCCGCTGGCGGCAGTGTCAGGTTTGGTTGGATAAAACTTACGAGTGGGTGATGCCTTACCGCTACAGACATATTTTTAGCGATGAGGCTGAGGCTGTTCATCCGCTATTTGTTTTGTTTGAGGAAACTAGCGATCGCATTCAGCGCGGTTTGATGGCGGCGGGGTTGCCGTTTGTTGTTGAAAGTTTTGACTCGGGGATTGAGGAATTGGAGGATGAAGAGTTTCTCGGTAGCCCAGAATTGGGGAGTATGGGTGAGGAGAGTTATGAGTTGTAGGCGGTGGTGCGATCG
>NZ_JAEQCB010000017.1:0-45035 GCF_020738785.1 Microcoleus sp. PH2017_05_CCC_O_A
GAAGTTGGTGCATTTGGCTTTTGGTATTTTAAAGTCCCAAAAGCCTTTCGATCCAACTTATTTACTTGCTACCCCTTGACAGATCAAGACAGTATCTACCCGATCGCAAATTATACAAAAACGAATCAACCGGAATTGATATAAAACCGAGAAACCGGGGTTCTTCAAGAAACCCGGTTTCTGAAAGCCCGGTACTGTTAATTGGGCGGATCGAAGCGGTTGACAGATAGCGCAACACCGATCATTGGTAGGGCGACGCCGAAGCAAATCAGCCACTGATCTAGGTTCATTGGAGCTGTCTCGAAGATGCGATTGATAAACGGAGAATTAGCAAAGATAATCTGCAAAATTACAGCTACGACAATGCCGACACCGAGGGCGGGAGCTCCGCTAACTTTTTCCTGAGAACCGCTAAATTTAGCCATCAAAGAAGGTAACAATTGGCTGAGACTCAGTAGGTAAAAAATTCTGCCCATTACTAAAGCTTGAATCGCCATTGTTCGGGCTAGTGGCAAAGTTCCCCAATCGGCTTGACGCACCCATTCAAACATTCCGAAAATTATTGTCCAATTGTACAGAGAAATAGCTAAGATGCGTTTGATCCGATTTTCAGTCAGGAAAGGTTCGTTGACTGGGCGCGGCTGCTGTTTCATCACTCCGGGAGACTTGGGCTCGAAAGCAAGGGGCACAGTCATGGTGATCGAGTTGAGCATATTCAGCCAGAGGATTTGTAGCGACAAAATCGGCAATTCTCGGCCGAGTAGAGTGCTGAGCAAAATTGTCATTGATTCTCCGCCGTTGACTGGGAGAATGAAGCTGATGGATTTAAGTAGGTTTTTGTAGACCGATCGCCCTTCTTCTACCGCAGATTCGATCGACGCAAAGTTATCATCGGTCAAAATCATGTCGGCGGCTTCCTTAGAAACCTCCGTACCGCTACCCATTGCGATGCCGATATCGGCTTGTTTGAGGGCGGGGGCGTCGTTAACGCCGTCTCCTGTCATCGCCACAATTTCGCCTTTTTGCTGCAAAGCTTCTACGAGGCGCAGTTTTTGTTCTGGGGCGACGCGCGCAAAAACTGAGCCGGCTTCTACGGCTTCGGCGAGGGCATTTTTGTCCATGGCGGCGAGTTGGGCGCCGGTGTAGGCTACAAGTTCTCTATTGTGTTTGGTTTTGCGGAATCCCATGCGGCGGGCGATCGCCCTGGCGGTAGCGATGTGGTCGCCGGTAATCATTTTAACTTGAATGCCGGCGGTTTGGCAGGCTTGGACGGCGGCGATCGCAGAGGCCCGCGGCGGGTCGATCATGCCTTGGAGTCCGAGGAAAACTAGCCCTGATTCTACGTCTGAGTGAGCAACGGATCCCTGTTCGTGGGGAACGATTTTTTTAGCAAAAGCTAGGACGCGCAAGCCTTGATCGGCCATTGCATCGACTTGGTGGTGGATTTGCTGGCGATCGACTTCTGTCGAATTTCCTTCAGTGTCGAGACTCTCAGCGCAGCGGGTGAGAATTGATTCGACGGAACCTTTGACATACAAAATTTTGTCGCTTGTCGGAGTTCGATGCAGTGTCGCCATGTATTGAAACTGAGATTCAAAGGGAATTGAATCGAGGCGCGGCATGGATTTTTCCAAGACTTGCTGGCTGAGTTCTGCTTTTTTACCTGCTGCAATTAAAGCTCCTTCTGTCGGATCGCCGACGACAATCCAATCATTATCTTTGAATTCTAAATGAGAGTCGTTGCAGATCATTCCGGCTTGCAAACATTCTTGCAAAGCTGGAGATTGATTGACACTAATTGGTAGTTGGTTGAGTTCAATGTCGCCTTCTGGACTGTAACCTGTACCTGTAACGGAGTAGGATTTGCCACCAGAATAGATTTCTTGCACTGTCATCTGATTTTCTGTCAAAGTTCCGGTTTTGTCAGAACAAATGACTGTGGCGCCGCCGAGGGTTTCTACTGCGGGGAGTTTGCGGACGATCGCGTGTTTGGCGGCCATCCGGGAAACACCGACGGCGAGGGTGACGGTAATGACGGCGGGGAGGCCTTCGGGGATGGCGCCGACGATGAGGGCGACTGCTGGTTCGACTGCTTCTTTAAAGGCTGAAACTCCGGCTGGGACTGGTCGCCCTAAACGCACTGCAAAGGTCAAGGTTGCCATTGCGAGGACAAATAGCAGCCAGTTTTGACTGAATTGATTAAATTTGCGGGTGAGGGGCGTGGTGAGGTCGATGTGGCGATCGAGCAATTGGGAGATTTTGCCGGTTTCGGTTTTATTGGCGATCGCAATTACGATACCGCTACCTTGGCCGAAGGTAACAAAACTGCCAGCATAGGCCATGTTATCGCGTTCTGCGAGCGGCGTTTCTTCTGGCAAAACCAAGTTTCCCGCCTGTCCGAGTTGTTTTTCAACAGCAACGGATTCGCCTGTAAGTCCAGATTCATCTATTTGCAAGTCGCGGACTTTCACTAAGCGCAAATCGGCGGGTACTTTGTCACCGGAAGTCAGGGTTACTAAGTCGCCCACAACAAGTTCTTTTGAGGGAACTCTTAATTTCTTGCCACCTCGAATGACTGTGGCTTCTGTGGTAACAGCTTTAGCTAGGGCATCGATTTTTTTCTCAGCCCCAGCTTCTTGGATGAAACTGATAATAGCGTTGGTAGTTGTTACGCCCCAAATTACGCTGGCATTCAGCCATTCTCCAATCAGTGCTTTGATTAAACCGGCACTCAGTAAGATTATCAGGAGGGGTTGGTTAAATTGCAGTATAAATTTTAACCAGGCTGGTTTCCCTGCTTTAACTGTTAGTTCGTTTGGCCCGAATTTTTGTTGGCGACTGGCTGCTTCTGCTGGATCGATACCGTTTTCCAGATTGGTTTCTAATTGAGTTGCAACTTTGGATCTTTCTAAGTAGTGCCAATATTGCTCTGCTACGTCTACATCGTTGGCGGCTTTTGCTGGCATAATTTTTCCTGGATTTTTGTTGTTTGGCGAGCTTTCTTTTATCGATATTGAATCAGCGCGCTCAATACAACTCCTCGCTCGTTGGAGCGTGAATATATTGAGCGACAAGAGGGTTGATTAATTGTTTGAAGGCGTTTTGACTTCAATCTATCTTACAGCAGATGTGTCTGTCTTTGCCAATTGGTTTGGGAAATTCTTTTCGGTGCTAAATCTTTTTTGGGAGTTTTCCGAACAGGTAAAAAAAGCTACTCAACTTCTTGACAGATGGCAAGTTTTAGGTTGTATAGATTCCTGAACAATTTAGCATAAACAGTTTGATTTCCGTACTCTGTAACTGTCAACTATCCACTGGTATATGTCTTCCTTGTCTTGTTTATTTGGCAGTTTTCTGCTGTGAGATTTTCCGACTGTCGCCCTGCGCCCACGGGCGATCGCGAGTGCGCGCGTGTTACAACCTAGGCTAAGGAACAAAATTGTGATCTCATGGAAATAGTGGTAACGCTGCTGCTGGGTTCGGCGCTGTTTGTCTGGGGAATGCGCGCAGGAAAGGCGTTAGTGCGATCGGGAGTGACGGCTAACGATCTGTTTAAGGGCCGAAACTCGATCGCCCTGCTGTTTTTGGGTTTTTACTTTGGCTTGCTGCTGCTGGCGTTAAATCTGCCTCAAATGCCTGTTTTGCCGATCGAGTGGCGATTCCATGGGATGCGAGTAACTTGGACTCTGCTGCGGGTGATGCTGATGGGAGTCTGCGGTATTGGGTTTACTGTAAGTTGGTTGACGGCGCGATCGCAAGTAATCGCAGTAATTTTAATTGGCTTGTTGGGATTGGGAGGATTTACCGGTGCTGAATCGTATTTTATGGCACCAATTTATGCTGATTTAATCGATAATTTGCAGCCAAACGGTGTATTTCGGCAAACATCTAGCAGCAGTTGTGCGCCTGCGGCGCTAGCAACCGTGTTGAGGCGTTGGGGAATCGAGGCGACGGAATCAAGCGTAGCACGTTTGGCGGGCACAAGTCTCTTGGGTACTTCGATGCCACAATTGATTGTAGCAGCGAGGGCTTTGGGTGTAAGTGCAGTGGAACTGCGGCCGACTTGGGAGCAAATTCAGCAAATTAATCGCCCTGGAGTGTTATCGGTTTGGCTGTTTGACGGCCCTCGGAAGTTACCGCACGCCGTGGCTTTGCTGGGAATGAATGACAGTGTAGCAGCGATTGGAGATCCGGCGCGGGGCAGGATTTTCTATTTAGACAGGGCGACTTTTGCTTATGTTTGGCGCGAGGAGTACGTGCCGATTTTTCGTGCTACGGATATGTTGTTAAGTGACAAACAGGCTGTTAATTATTTGACTAAGTTAGGATATAATTCTGGGAATTTAACAGCAGATGTTGAGCGCTTTCAAACAGACAAAAAAATGAAAGTCAGCGGCAAATTAGATAGAATGACTGAGTTAATGTTGAGCGGCCCTTTCTTGGAAGGAGTGCCGAGATTGGATGGAAAATAGTTATAAAAAATACCGCGCTCAAGTTTGTAGTGAGGACTTCAGTCCTCTTAAGTTTCTGAGGACTGAAATCCTCACTACAAACCCGGGCTTTTAGCGATATTTCCTAATATTATAAAGAGCGCTGAAGCGCAACTACGTACCTAATTTATCTAACGACAATAAAACCACCCTGTTTTTTAAGGGGGGGGTTAGGGGAATCGGTTTTCAGTTAAGCGTATTATATCATAGCATTCATCAAATATCTCACAAACAAATACCAGACCAACTATCAATTGACTGAGTAGATTTAACCACATTCATCCCCGCCTGCGCGAATCTTAAAAAAGCCGCATCTGCTTGTTCAGTAAAATCAACAACACCAGGAACAACCACCGGCGAAGTACAATCTTCCAACAAATAAACCTTCCTAGCCAACATAGAATCCCGCGCCACAATTTCAGTCAACAAATCATCAATCGTCCAAGCAACACAATGACTCTTCGCTTGTCCCGCAATAATTACTGCATCAAACTCTAACAACTTATCAATAAACGCAGCATTTTTATGAGCAATCGGATTTCCGTCGGCCCCATCTAACACTTCCGGCTGCAAAACCGAATAGTTTTCAGTTAAGGGATTCCCACCTTTAATCTCAAAAAGTGCTTGACTGTGGCGCGCCATACTGTGAAAAAATATCGCTTCTTCCACCGCAGAAACCAGGGCGTGTCCAATCCCACCCAGCATCGAGTGATACGGCCAAATTGTCAAGGGAAATTTGCCATTGTCGCTGAGTTTCTGTACGTAGTGAAGGCAGTGTTTTTGTAGTTCCGCATAATTCCCGCCCGCGATGCTATCGGCGACGGCTGGGTTGACTTTCCAAATTCCTTGCTGCACATCTTCCAGAGTAATTAATGTGGCGGCGGGAATGGGGTTTTCGCCTGCATCATCGATCCAAAATATGGGATGAAAAATTTGCATGGCGGTGTGCGTATCCATTGTCGGCGCAATCGTGGTAATTGCGTTTAAGTTGCGGTAGATGAATTCGCATAGGCGCAGGTTGTCATCAACAGCACCGCTACCGGAACGCCCGCCGACAAATAGTTCAAATTCCGGTACGCAAAATGTATTTTGGGCATCAATTATTAGCAAACAAATTCGCTTTTCGTCGCTAGCTGCTGGCTGAATACTATGTTTTAAAGCCCAATTATTAGCTTCATTCGCTCTTTCTTGATAGGGAACTCGCCAGATTTGACTGATTTTATGGGCATCGAAATATTCTGGAATTGGGAGTTGTGTTTTTGTGGTCATGGTTGATATGTTCAACAGTTGACAGTTGACAGTTGACAGTTGACAGTTTGAGAGCTACCTCTACCTAGAAGGAAGAGGATTGGAGTAATGAATATTCTGATTTTAATTTCTCCCTCAAGGGGAGAGGCTTTCAACCAATTCTTTCTGGTAAGTTAACAACTGCTATATAATGCTGGTATCTATTTATTTATCGGTCAATTATGGAGCCAGAAGCAAGTCAGATTTCTAGCAGCTATACTTTTAAAAGCAGATTGTTGTTTTTGTCGATCGCCCTTGCAGTCCCTCTGTTAATTGTAGCAACTAGATCCGCCTACGTTCAAGGACTGTTAAGAGCCGTTTTAATCCAAATTGAGCATTTAGGCGTCTGGGGCCCGATCGCCTTTATCGCTACCTACAACTTCGCTACGATACTATTTATACCTGGTTCCGTGCTGACCTTGGGAGGCGGAGTGCTGTTTGGGCTGTGGTGGGGTTCGATATACGTGTTAATCGCCGCCACCTTAGGGGCGACCTTTGCTTTTCTGATCGGGCGATACCTGTCGCGCGATCGCGTGGTAAAATATATGGAAGCTCACCCAAAGTTTCAAGCCCTCGATCGCGCCGTTGCTAAAGAAGGATTAAAAATAGTCTTTTTAACTCGTCTTTGTCCTTTATTTCCGTTCAATTTATTGAATTACGCTTTGGGGATTACTCAGGTTTCTTTGAAAGATTATGTATTAGGTTCCTCCGGCATGATTCCGGGAACCGTGATGTACGTTTACTCAGGTTCTTTGGTAGGAAATATTGCTGCTATATGTACGGTAAATCAGCCTGCAAATCCTCAAGCCGAACTTGTAAAATGGTTGATTAATATCATCAGTTTTACGGCTGCTGTCGCCGTCACCGTCTATATAACTAGGATTGCTCGCAAAGCTTTAGATGAAACTATTTAATTAGGAAGATTTGCTCATGTCGCAGTCAAAAGTCGATCGCGTAACAGTCCCCCCGATGGACGAATACAACCAAAAATTAGTCTCCTACTTGCATCCGCCGGATTGGGTAAACCCGCAGCCCGCTAGCAGCTACAACTTAGTAGTAATTGGCGCGGGCCCCGCCGGATTAATTGTGGCTGCGGGCGCGGCTGGCTTGGGTGCAAAAGTGGCTTTGATTGAAAAACATTTGATGGGCGGCGACTGTTTGAATGTCGGTTGCGTGCCTTCAAAATTACTGATTCGATCGTCTCGTACTGTCGCCGATATTGGGGAAGCAAGTAAATTTGGGGTTAGCGTTCCTAACGGTACAGAAATTGATTTTTCAGCCGTAATGGCAAGATTGCGGCGGATTAGGGCGGGAATTAGCGATGTTGATTCTGTGGAACGCTACCAGCACACTTTAGGAGTGGATGTTTTCCTAGGTTCCGGTCGCTTTACTAGCAATTCTACCATAGAAGTTGCAGGTCAAACTCTTAAATTCAAAAAAGCAGTAATTACCACAGGCGCAAGGGCGCTAGAACCGCAAATTCCCGGTTTGAAGGAAGCTGGATATTTGACAAATGAAACTGTATTTAACCTCACAGAAAAACCTCAGCGTTTGGCGGTAATTGGCGGTGGGCCGATCGGCTGCGAATTAGCCCAATCTTTTCGGCGCCTGGGTTGCAAAGTCGTGTTGCTGCACAAAAATGCTCAGATTTTGGACAAGGAAGATGTCGATGCTGCTACCATTGTGCAGGAAGCTTTTGTCAGGGAAGATATTCAATTAATTTTAGACTCAAAAATAGAGCGCGTTGAACAAACAAATGCAGGCAAAGTAGTTTATTATCAATCTCAAGGTAAGGAAGCGTCGGTAACGGTAGATGAGATTATTGTCAGCGTAGGGCGATCGCCAAACGTGGAAGGATTGAACCTAGAAACTGTCGGCGTGGAGTACGATACAGAAAAAGGCGTCTTTGTCAACGACAATTTGCAAACAACCAATCCCCGCATTTACGCCGCCGGTGACATTTGTATGAAGGATAAATTTACCCATGCTGCTGATTTTGCCGCCAGAATGGTCATCCAAAACACCCTATTTTTCGGGCGCAAAAAGCTCAGCACTTTGACGATACCTTGGTGTACTTATACTAGCCCAGAGGTGGCGCGCGTCGGAATGGGCGATCGAGAATTGCAAGCCGCGGGGATTGATGTCGATACGTTTTTGATTCCTTTCGATACAGTCGATAGAGCAATTATAGATGGTGAAGATGAAGGTTTTGTGAAAATTCACGTCAAGAAAGGCAGCGATAAAATATTAGGTGCAACTATTGTGGCGCGACACGCGGGAGATATGATTAGCGAGATTACTTTAGCAATGGTAAACAATATTGGTTTAGGAAAGATTGCTAGTGTCATTCATCCGTATCCGACGCAAGCCGAAGCAATTCGGAAAGCAGGAGATGCTTACAATCGTACTCGCTTGACTCCGTTTGTAAAAAATTTGTTCAATAAATGGCTGGCTTGGACGCGGTAAAAAATGCCATTATAATTTACGCACAAATTGTATCTAATCTTGTGGGATGGGCTTCTAGCCCGTCCGAAACATAAAAGTTAAAGGTGAAACAAATTATGTATGTTGATGTTTCTTGTGGGATGGGCTTCTAGCCCGTCCCGAATATGCAATTTAAATGTGAAATAGCCTATTTTTCAGTTTCTGTTTCCGTTTCTATTTCAAAAGTAACACCTTCATACAAAAGTTCGATCGCCAATTCAAATTCAATGCTTGACAAAGTTACAATCTCTCCAGCACTATAAGAATAGTAAAGCCACATTTTACCCTCACCCCGACAGTAACGTTCAACGGAGATTTTTTCAGAATCAATCAAGATATACTCTTGTAAAGTCGGAATTTTCAGGTAAGCCGTGAATTTTTCATCCCGATCCTTACCACTTGTACCGGGCGAGAGAACTTCCACAATTAGTTTCGGATGTTGAATAAACTTGCGCGCATTCATATCTTCAGGATCGCAACTAACTATCACATCCGGGTAATAGTAACGGCTGCGAGGACTGACTTGCAATTTAACATCTGACACGTTCGCGCGACAACCTCTAGAACGCAGATGAGGGCGCACAGCCGTGTAAAAATTAAGTGCAAGATCGTTATGGGGAATTGTACCGCCAGTCATCGCAAAGACTTCGCCGTTGACATATTCGTAGCGAATGTCTTGTTGCGCTTCCCATTCGAGATATTCCTCGAAGGTCATCCTTGGGGGTTGTTGGGGAATAGCTATCATATTGACAGTTGACAGTTGACAGTTGACAGGTAAAATTTGGATTCAATCTTACTTCGATTGTAGCATCACGGCCAGGGCGATTTATCGCCCGAATCCATCCTTCGTTAAAAATCCCCTTCATCTACTTGAAATACAGTCAATCCCAACGATCGCCACATATCAACCACCTGCTGGCGATCGTCCAATACAAACTTAACATTATATTGCCCTGCAATCTGCTGCCGATAGATTTCCTCCTTCATAATCGCATCCTTCCTCATATCCCCAGTTTTCCGCATATAGAGACCTGCATAATTCACCTCGTATTGCCGCAACCATTGTTCAGTCTGAGGTTGACAGTCATCGGTTCTGCCCGATACTACGATAATATTAACGCTAGACTGCCACTTGCGGATGGTATCTAGGACAGGCTGATTCGGTAAATCGCGATCGCACTTTGAAGCATCAAAAGGATTTCTACCATTGAGAAGCGCTAATGTACCGTCCATATCTACAAGAATTGCATCCGGCAAATCCGGGTTATATTCCGGCGGCGCAACCGGAACCCGCACGTACTTATTGTACATCTTCATTATCACATCTTTACCCACCGAATTCAGCCTTTTCAAATCCCGTTTAATACACTCCTCCACCGGAACTTGCAGGAAAGAATCATTAACTTCAACGATGGCTTTACCCTTAACCAACTCTTTGATATGTTCGATATGCGGCCCGAAATTAGTATCGTCCACAATCACGTGCTTGCCACTTTCCAAAGCCATCAGAATAATCGTATCTCTCAACTGCACAATAAACTTTTCATTCGCCGGAGACCAATGAGAAGCGTGAGCCATTTCTCGAAGTAAATCTTTATTGCTACGCACCCATCTTGCAGGTTCAGACAGCAGCAATTCTCTCGCAAATAGAGATTTTCCAGAAGCAGGTAAGCCGACAAGTACAATAACTCTTTTCATAGTAATGGGTAATGGATAATTGGTAATTTGCAACTTAATTCTTTAGTCCGCGGAGGCGGACTTTGTTTGTGTAGTAGCGGTTTCAACCGCCGATTCTCTGCGAACCTCACAAACCTAAATTGATATAATCTAAACCCAATAACTCCTCTATCTTATGAATCGTAACATCGCGGAGAGCTTCTTTCACTCCCGCAACCCTGCGAGCCCGCAAAGAAAACAAAATCCCAGAATATGGCAAATGTTTGACAGCGAAGGCAAAATCTTTCTGCACTTCGATAGATTCGTGCTGTCGGTAAAGCTCCTCGATTTCTTGAACTAACAATTCATATTTACTCTTAACTTTTTGATACAAGTCAATCCACTCGGGAAAATAAGCTAAAAACTCTTCTCCTTCATTAGTCAAAACAATTTCGATCATCCGCCGCGTCGAAAACCCTTCGCGAAGGTGGGAAATCGCCACATATTGCGGAGACTTAACCTTAACTCGGTTGAAGTTAGCATCGCAGATAATATACCCTTCTAAATCCATTGGATCTAAATGTTGAGCTGCTTCGATAACTTCTTTCCAGCTAGTTAAAGGATACGAATTGACTACTTTCCAGACATATCTGTTTGCCCAGAAAAGGGGATCTGTTTCTCGCAAGGTTTCAGTATTGCGAACCCCGTGCAGCACGATATCATTGTTTTTTTGCTGAACAACTATTCTATTATAAGGTGTCATCAACTCAAAGATAAAACACTCATCGGTTGCTTCCGGTAATTCATAGCCCAATTCTTTCCAGACTTTCCAAAACAGTTCGGCAAAGCTAAATCCAAAACCATTAACTTCACCCGCTGCATCGGGAGTGCCGCTAGATTGCACTCTCCATTCTCCCTGATAAAAATACAGTACAGTCAGAGAACCGTCTAACTTTTCATAAACTTTGGCGTGACTCCAATCAATCGCTGTGGCGTGGCCTTCCCCGTAATTAAAAAATTTGTCGTAGGGATAAGAAACTATTTCCCAGTTTTGAGATGAATCTAAAATAATACCTCGACACTGCTGGACTATTTTTTCGCCCAGCGGGGATTCTATCTGCGAGTATTTCAGGCAGACTAGATGAGGATATTGGCGGTGGCGGGTAACTTTGATATGATAAGTTTCGCACAAAGTTTCTAATCCGTGCTGGCGTAAATACTCTTGCAGTTCCACGTTTGACTCCTAAATTACTCGCCTTCTCTATTTTATCGGAAATTGCATATTTCCGTGCATTTGTAAAGAAAATTTAAACTTGCTTTTTTCCTGAATGCCTGTTGTGGCTTTTGTATTTGGGAGTTGTGTTGTAAATTAAGTGAACACGCTTGGGTGCCAAACTGGACTGTTTCGACATTGAGGACGAAAATAGTGAACAATAAATTATTACTTTTGGCGACTTCTGCGTGCGTATTGACTGCTTTAGTACCTGTATCGCAAGTTTTCGGTGCGGGCAAGTTGCCGCAGATGCTGGCGGAAACAAAGCCTGTTGCTAAAGCTGATGCTGCCGTGCCTGTAAGTGAAATTTTGCCAAAGTTAAAAGGCAAAACGCAAGTACCTATTTTTATCCCCAGCTTGGTTCCTGTTTCGCAGAAACTTTACTATCGAACCCAAAGTAAACCCGACAGCTATATTGTTTCTATGGAGTTTACAGCAGATTGCAAAGGTACGGGCGCTTGCACTTTTGGGGAAATTAGAGGTCAAAAAGGTGGTGAGTTTTCTACTAAAATGGAAGGGGTAACTAAGACATTAAAAACTGTTCAACTTGCGGGCGGAGTGAAAGGAAATTTTCACGACGGTTGCGGGGCTTACTGTACGGCTAATCTTGAGTGGAAAACTCAGGGTTTTATGTATACTCTAGCCATTAGAAATGGAGGTGAAGCAGATTTAATTAAGATTGCAAATTCTGCTATTCAAGCTGGTAAACGCTAAGATAATTTGCGATTTTGTAGAGAAACGAAGCAATTTTAGTCCTGGCGATTGCTTCGTTCCTCGCAATGACAGAGAATATTATATATTTTGGGAGCCTTGAAACCAGTTAAGCTGGGGAAGCAAGAGAGAATGGTTGTGATGTCTACAGGGAAATCAGGATGAGGGGAAAAGGACTATTTTGGGCGATTTTTGCTGGTGTGGTGACTGCTTTGCCGATCGCACTTTTGACGCCCAACTCCGCGTTAGCACGTCCAGAAGTGTCTGTGACAGAAATTCGCTGGTTTAATTATACTTCCAAAGATGGCTGGCAATCCATCCAATTTATTGTGCCCGATCGCAATACTGCACAATCTACCAGCAGCCGCAAGCTGCGCCCCTACGACGTTCATCTTGCCAAGATGTTCGAG
This sequence comes from Microcoleus sp. PH2017_05_CCC_O_A, assembly GCF_020738785.1. Classification (NCBI taxonomy): domain Bacteria; kingdom Bacillati; phylum Cyanobacteriota; class Cyanophyceae; order Oscillatoriales; family Microcoleaceae; genus Microcoleus; species Microcoleus sp. PH2017_05_CCC_O_A. The sequence continues at coordinate 12,312 of NZ_JAEQCB010000017.1, forward strand.
ATTTCGCGTTTTTTGTGCGATCGCGATCGCACTTCTGAAGGTTACAATTGGTCTTACCAAGCCGAAAATGGCAACATTGACATGGGAATCTTCAAAATTAGCTGCGAGAAAGCCCGTTCCACCGCCATAACTTACGGATTAGGCAAACTCGAAAATACAGTCATTCGCCGCAACTTCGATCAAAAAGACGGCCGCCCTTCTCTTGCAGTTGTAAAATATTCAATTCCCACTCTGAACGTTGCTAAAAATAGAGTTTTACAGTGGAGAGATTATGTCCAAAAGTTTCCCCCAATCCCCAATAAGTCAGGTACAAATCAAGCTAAAACTCGTTTTCCTGTAAGTAACATTTTTGGGCAAATCAAAGGCAAAACACGAGTACCAGTTTTTCTGCCGAGTATGCTTCCTCTATCGGATACTCAGCAACTTGATTTTGATATCAAAGCTGGCTCCCACGGCTACATTGTTGGAATGTATTTCGGCAAAGGATGTCGCGGGGGAGCCTGTACTTTCGGCACAATTGAAGCGAAAAGAGATGAACCGATTTCGCCTCCTTCGCAATTGCCGAGAGATACTTACAGAAGTATTGAATTAGCAGGCGGAATGAAGGGAACTTATTTCAATAGTTGCGGTAATTACTGCATTGCTTCTGTTGAGTGGCAAAGGCTGGGGGTGTTGTATCGAGTAAGTCTCAAAAACGGACGGCAGTCAGATGTTGTTGCGATGGTAAATTCTGCACTTCAAGCAGGACAACGTTAATACTATTTTCGATTTTCGATTTTCGATTCCATTTGATGTACAATTTAATTGTACCTAAAAAACTAATAAGATGCCTGCGATTAGCGTTGAAGAAGCCAAGCAGAGTCTGCAAGATATCTTGGAAAAGGTGGCAAAAGGAGAAGAAGTGACAATCGTACAGGAGGGCAAAGTAGTAGCTCGTGTAGTCCCGCCCCTATCCAAGGAGCAGCGGTTAGCTAGGCGTAAAGCATTCCGAAACTCCATTAATGTCAAGGGCGAACCCCTGAGCGCAACAGTCATTAGGCTAAGGGAGGAAGCACGGTATTGATTTATATAGATACCAGCGTTCTTGTCCCCTTCTATTTACCAGAAGCTCTCAGCGATGCTGTTGATGAATTACTGAGGATTGAAGACAAACCTGCACTAAGTCAATTAGTTGAGGTGGAATTGTTTTCAGCAATTGCCCGCAAATTGCGAATGAGAGAAATTTCTGCTGAAGAGGCAAGACAAATAGCGCTCGATTTTCAAACTGACTTGGATGAAAATTTTTATACTCGCATCCCGTTAGAGCCCATTCATTACAATTTAGCTCGCGATTGGATTAGTCGCTTTGAAGTACCGTTGCGTACTTTAGATGCACTACATTTAGCAGTAGCAAGTTCTAATCAGTTGCTTTTGGTTACTGGCGATGAGGCTCTGGCTCGCAGTGCTCAGACTTTAGGAATTGAAGTTCAGTTATTGATTGCTGTAACTGAGAGCTAAAAGTTCGATCGCAATTACATCGCCCTTTTCCCCTCCTGTCTATATTTCTCTCTCCAAATCCCGCCACCTTTGAGCTAACTCTGCCGCCGGCTTCTACCGCGTTCATCCGCATTAACTCTAGGAAAATCATACATCCTCGGCTGCCTTTGGCTCGAAATGCCGATCGACTCAAGCCACCCAAGCCAACGCAAAATTGGAAACACCCTTAAAGCTCGCTGCTGCCGATCAATATCTGGTATTACTATTTTATCGCCCGAATTGTCCCAACCAGCAATTAAAGTCCCCACCTGCGGTACGCTAGATCAGGTGAATATACTGGCTCATTTCAAGCTATCCTGCGATCGATCTTATGTCCCCAACCACATCTGCCCCTTCCCGAACCGTCCGCATCGGTTCCCGCAAAAGCCAACTCGCCCTCGTTCAAACCCACTGGGTGCAAGCAGAATTACAGAAACGCTTCCCGCAACACACTTTTGAAGTCCACACCATGTCCACCCAAGGGGACATAATTCTTGATGTCGCCCTCGCTAAAATCGGCGACAAAGGACTTTTCACCAAAGAATTAGAAACGGGAATGCTGAACCGTGAAACGGACTTTGCCGTGCATTCCCTCAAAGATTTACCGACCAACTTACCCGAAGGTTTAATATTAGGATGTGTCACCGAACGGGAAAATCCCGCTGACGCCCTGGTAGTTCACTCCAAGCACAAAGACAAGCAACTTGACACCCTCCCCGAAGGTGCAGTAATCGGCACTTCTTCCCTCCGTAGGCTGGCTCAACTGCGGCACCATTTCCCTCATTTTGTATTCAAAGATATTCGCGGCAATCTCAATACTCGACTCGCTAAATTAGATGATGGCGGTTACGACGCGATTATTTTAGCAGTTGCCGGACTCGAAAGATTGGGAATGGGCGATCGCATCCACCAAGTTATCGATCCTGAAATCTCCCTCCACGCCGTCGGACAAGGTGCTTTGGGCATCGAATGCCGCGCCGGAGATCCAGAAATCCTGGAAGTTATTAAAGCTCTCGAACACTCCGAAACCGCCCAAAGATGTCATGCTGAACGCGCATTTCTGCGGGAATTAGAAGGCGGCTGTCAAGTACCCATTGGCGTCAATACCAATATAGAAAACGGTCAATTAACATTAACTGGAATGGTATCCAGTCTCGACGGCCAGCGATTCGTCAAAGATACTGTTTCCGGCGCAGCCGAGACTGCTGAAATGCTGGGAATAGACCTCGCTCACCGCCTGCGCGCCCAGGGAGCGAGTGTTATTTTAGAGGAAATCTTTGTCGAAGTTCAACGCGGTTCATAAATGCGATCGACATCTGTTTTTCACGGCTTTGAGACGCGATTTATCGCATTTGGTAAAATAAAAATAACTGGCGGTTCGCTTTTGTTTTGACAGGTACAATAGCAGTCTGATTGTAGATTTTAGATGGTGATTTTAAATAAAATTGCCAAATTCACAAATATCTGACTAATTTAGGATGCTCCGCAGGATGTTGAGAAACCTGGTTTATGGATAGATACCTTGCTGTAAAGCCCAGGATTTTTCGTAGCAACTGGGTTTCTTTGCATCAGCCCTATCATTGTCAATATACAATCCAAAATCTCCAATCAAACATCGACAATAAATCAACAACCTATTTCAGGGAAATGCAAAATATGAGCGCTCAGGAAACTCAATTAAAGCTAGAATTGGCAAAAGTTCAGCAACTTTATCGCAAAATGCAGGCAGATCGGAAAGCTTTGCAGCAGCAATTGAAAGAGTTTAAAACTCAGACAGGAAACTTTTCCGATGTCGTCGAGCAAGTCTTGCCTTCCGTAGTTTCAGTTTACGTGATGGATTGGGATACAGGAGAAGAAATTTCTTCCGGGAGTGGCTTTTTTGTATCTCCTGACGTAATTGTCACTAACTATCACGTTATCGAAGATATTGCCGATGAAGATTACTTCTACGAGGAAGATGAAGTCGAACAGGTTTTAGTGGAAACTTACGACGGAAAGTTGAGAATGGCAGAGGTGGTATTTACAGGTAATGCGGAAGAGGATTTAGCATTGCTGTTGATTACTGGTTTTATCATCGATCCGGCAACAGGGGAACAAGTGGAGTCTCCCGAAGAATATCCTCCCCTAGAATTGTCTTTTGATGTCAAAGTGGGCGATCGGGTAATTGCTGTGGGCAATCCTATGGGACAGTTTGCTGCAACTGTAACTCAAGGTATTATTAGTGCAATTCGCGAACCGGAAGAGTATGAGGTGGGCGAGGATGATGAGGATGAGATTGCCGAGGTGAAGGTGTTGCAAACGGATGCGGCGATTAATCCGGGAAATTCGGGCGGCCCGTTGATTAATATGGCCGGTCAAGTTGTTGGGGTGAACACGTGGGGATTGGAAGATGCTGATACTATTAATTTGGCGATCGCCTCCGTTGCATTGGATGACTTCTTGGCTGGATTTGAAGAAACTTTTGAGGGTGAACCTGATGAGGAATAGTCGCTAGTTGTCGGTAATCTGTGATTCGGGCGATCGCACTTTTTGTGAAAAGATGTGAAAAGGGCGATCGCTGACTTCAGCATAATATACTGAGTATGAGTTAACAGGTAAACCCTTGAGTCCTTATAAACGCCGACAACGCTATAGGGTAATAAACTTGGTTTTTTGCGATAGAAACTCAGTCATCCAAATAGTCACTACTGGTCAAACAGTTCCATTAAAGCCAGTTAATGTGCCGCGAATTTCATACTTATTACCATAGCGCGTTTGTTCGCTTGGTGTTGCATCTAGAGGCAAAATTTGTTCTCTTAAGTCTTTTTCTAGTTGTCTTGGGTATAGTTGGCTTGTGCAAGAAATAAAGATTTATCATCTTGTAATAAAAACTTGAGCAAATACTGAGTTATTTTGGCCTCAGCAATAATGGTATCATCAGGTAGTTTCACTTACTTGATTTTGTAAGATTAGTATAGTCAATTTAAAATTATATATTATTTTCAGATTTTACAGGCCTGTAGGGGCGGGTTCGCCTAGATATTTGACACCCATCGACAAATTATCTAAACCCGCCCCAACCCAACCCAGAAATCAAAAATAAATTCAATTTAAAGTCAATCGGGGTTATTGATGGGGTCGGGCGGGTTTACAAAAATTATCTGTGGGTGACAGAATCGATCGGTTAACCCGCCCCTACAAATTTGAAATAATTACCAGTCAAACTCAAATTTGCACCTCCTTGGAGAATACTAATCAATTCATTTTGAGCCGAATCTTTGCGGTAAATTGCCGTACCAGTTTGGTTGGCTTGCGAGAAAGGAACTAACAGGTAATCATCCGCTTTACCCTGCAATTGAATACTATCTTCACTGGCATTAAAATCAGTAATCAGCGCGTAGTCACTATCGCCGTTATCGTAGTAAGTGTTATTGACATCTCCCAAGACGAAAATATCGCTCCCACCTCCACCAGTTAAAGTGTCAATTTCCTCAATTCCGGGGTTAATAGCATTGATGTCAACTCCGGTGAGGATATCGTTACCATTGTCACCTTTAAGCACGTCATTACCAAGTCCGCCAAAAAGCGTATCATTTCCATCTCCACCGATGACAATATCTTGCCCTTTTTCACCATCTAAGTAGTCATCATTGAGATTTCCTGATAACACATCTTGACCTGCATTGCCAAAGATTTTATCATTTCCTTGGCGACCGGAAATGGTTTCATCTGCTTGAGTTCCGTTGATAATATCATCTTGAACAGTGCCTTGCAAGCCATTATTCGGATTAGCAAAACCGAAACCTCGACTACCAAAAACGGCATAACTTTTGCCGGGAGAATCTTGGAATAAACTGCCAGGTGCGCCAACAATTAAATCGTCAATGCCATCGCCGTTAATATCTCCGCCACCGCTGACAGCAGTGCCAACTAAACCATCGGTTTCTACTCCATTTAAAACTAAGGCATTCTTACCGTTGGTTTGTCCTAAATTGAAATTAGCTGGAAATTCCTTTTTTCCAAAAATTACAAAGGTTTTGCCTGCATTGTTTTTGCTGTCAGAGTTGGCGCTGGAGGCTCCGATTAACAAGTCGTCAAACCCGTCTTTGTTGATATCTCCGGCATAGCTAACGGCATTTCCGGCAGATCCTTCTGGATCGAAACCAGAAATTATAAATCCGTTACTGCCCTTCAATTCAGCCGGGTTGACAATGACAGGAAATGCTTCTTTTTTGCCAAAAACTACATAGGTTTTGCCTGCATTAATTCGATCGCCAACTGTCGCACCTGGAGCACCAATTACCAGGTCTTTGTTGCCGTCACCGTTGATATCTCCTGTGGCTGTGAGGGCGATTCCAGAACGTTCTTCGGGAGTGAGGCCGGCGATGACAAATCCGGTAGTTCCATTTAATTCTGGGACGTTAACGCTGCCGAAAAATGCTCCTGGTTGACCGAATATAACGTAAGTTTTGCCTGCATTAATGCCGCCGCTGGTGTTGCCACCATCTGCACCAATAATCAGGTCGGGGATGCCGTCGCCGTTGATATCGCCGCTGCTGGCAGTACCGCTAGAATTGCCGTCAATGCCGTTAATAACAAAGCCGTTATTGTTGTTGATTTCAGCTAGGTTTAAGTTAGGAGAAAAACCTGTGGTGCGGCCGTAGATGACGTAGCTTTTACCGGGTGTGCCACCGAGGGGGCCGGGTGCGCTGATGAGTATGTCGTCAATGCGATCGCCATTAATATCGCTAATACCAGTCGCAAAGAGGCCGGCGTAGTCAAAGGTGTTGGTTCCTGTGACGGCAAAACCATTATTTCCGTTCAAATTAGCCAGGTTGAAGTTAGCAGGAAATCCTTTGTTTGTGCCGAAAACAATGTAAGTTTTTCCGGCATTATTTTGACCGTTGACAGTGGCACCGAAGGCACCAATAATAAAGTCTTTGATGCCGTCGCCGTTGATATCGCCGGCACTGCTGACTGTGCCGCCGCTGAAACCTTCGGCATCGGTGCCGTTGAGGGTGAAACCATTTTGACCGTTGAGTTGGGAAAGATTGACGCTGGCGGGAAATTTTTGATTACCAAAGATGACTTGACTTTTGCCGGCGGCGTTGACGTTATTGGGGTCGGCACCGAACGATCCGACTATGATATCGTCAATTTTGTCGCCGTTGATATCTCCGGTTTTGCTGACAGCAACTCCTGAAAAGTTACCTGCTTCTGTGCCGTTGAGGACGAAGCCGTTATTGCCGGAAAGGTTGGAAAGTTTGAGGCTGTTGATGTTGATATTAACGGTGGCAGCTTGTATTTGTTTGCCGTCTGTTAGGAGGTAGTTAAATTTATCGGTGCCGGTGAAGTCTAGCGGTGGGGTGTAGGTGAGTTTGTCATCGCTTTTATTGTCTGGGGTGTTGTTGTTGTCGAGGGTGATGATGCCTCCAGCAAGGGATTTTGTGTTGAATTCTTTGATGGAGAGGGGGTCTTTTGCGGTGGTATCGTTGGCTAGGACATCGATTTTTGTGGCTGTGTTGACGGTGGTGGTGGAAAAGTCGCTGTTGGCGGTGAATGGAAGGGCGATCGCAAGTATGCTATCTGGATCTGGTGCGTTGATTGCTTCCTCAAGAATGTCAGGATCGAAGTTAGTAAGTACGAGGTCGATGATAGCAGCTTCGCGGGTGGTGGGATTTTTGATGCGATCGCCTATTAGTTGTTCGGCTTTTGCAACATCGGCGGGGATTAAGTCGGAGATTTTAACTTTCTGGCGGGGGTAATTTTTCAGGGTAAAGGTGTTGGTGTTTTCGCCGGGATTGTAGTCGAATAAGGATTCAGCTTGATTGACTCGCCAGCTATCAGCATATTCGCCGTAAAGTTGACTGGGAGAAACTGGTTCAGGAATTACAGTTCCGTCGCGTTTTGCTAAGTCATCTTTGGGGTTTTTGTTAAAGTTGCCGAGTAGTCCTTTGACTTTGCCTTCACGTTCATCTTTGAGAAAAACATCAACATTGACGCGACTTCCTACACTTGCAACTAATTGATCGCCAGTGGGATAAACAATAGTATATTTGCTGCTTTCACGATAGATGCTGCCGTCTCCAATGGCAAGCGCATCATTGTTGGCTATTTGGGTTGGTTTGCCGTCGATTAAAAGTCCTTGGTCTTTGTAAATTCCGATGCGTTTTCCACCCAAAACTGTTGCTACGGCAGTGTTATCGGATACATTGCTGCGGGGGTTGTTGCCAATAGGTTGTTGTCGGACTTGGATTTTTAGGTCGCCTGTTGTTGATTCGATTAAGGTGAATTCTCCAGCGGCTTGGAAATCGTGATATTGTTTGTCAATGGTGACGATGCGGGGATCGTTGAAGGTTTTGCCTCCATTTTTGGGCTTTTCGGGTTTTTGGTCGTTGTCGATGATGATGCCTGTGGCATCAATTGTAGACACAGTATCGTTTGTAGCAAAACTTGAACCATCAGATTTTTTCAGTTTAACTTTAAAAGTTTCGGTTGACTCTGGTTTGTCATCTCCGGTAGTTGGTACAGTAATATCAGCACTAACTTGTCCGGCTGGAATTGTTACCGATCTTTGACCTGGGAAATAGTCTTCACCTGCCTTTGCTGTGTCGTTTTCATATTCAAGTACCAAAAATACTGGCTCATTTGACGGTTCATTACGGGATACTGTGAATACTAGGTTTTCTCCCTCATCTGCACGCGCATCTGAGATGGAATATGGGAGGTTGTAAGGAATTTCGTACTCAACTTCAACAATTAGGTTTTTGGTTGCATCGCCGGAAGGCATTTTATCTTCTAATTCTTTTCCAATGTTAGGATCTGAAGGGTTGATAGCGTTCAATATTGGATGCAAAGGCTTAGGAGTGCTGTCTTTTGTACCAATGTAGGCAATTAGGGGATCAGTTGCAGCACCACCACTTGGCACTTGCACTGAAAGGGCAGGTCCAATTTTAACTGGAGGTGATTTGAACTTAGCCTCCGCAACTTCTGAAACACCTAGACCAGCAGTCTCCAAACCTACTTGCCCTTGAAGACCTTTAATATCCAAAAGAGAACCTTGCAAGATCAAACCTATGTCATTTCTAACTTGACCGAATAATTCATACTTAGCCTTAACTTTGAAGAGACCAGATCCTTGAGAAGGAGCTTGAAATTCAAACTTGTTCTCCAGACTTCCCAAAACTCCCTTTTGCTCCGCTTGTCCCTCCGCTGAAAATGTAACTGCCACTTTTTCAGGGTCGAATGTGAAATCTTGCTGTAACCCCAATCCTAAAGTGGTTTTGATATCTAGCAAATCAAATCCGAATGTCGCATTGATTCCGGGAATAACTGGTACGGGGACTTCAATACCAAGCCCTTTGGGAGGAAACAGTATCTTATCTAAATCAAATGCTCCCTCAATAATGTTGTTTGACTTACCAGATGCTCTAATATCTGGCAGCAGTGGATCGGTATTGTCTTGAGGAGTTGCGGTTTCCAACTTTTCTAATTTGGGGAATGAAGCAGTCAATGTTCCTAGTCCATCAAGAAGAGAAATCTCACCCGTAATACCAAGAACATCTATATTCGCAGAAACTTTTATAGGACTTACTTCTACTCCAGCACTAGGAAAATTACCCATTGGAGTTTTGAAGGTCAGATCCTTTATTTTTCCTGAACCTAAATCCATCTCAAAATTTACACCAGCATTGGGTAACTCAAATCCTTTAGTATTTTTGAATGATGCCGCTGGGTTTTTAACTCCTACACCAGGTATAATTAAAAATTTTTCACCCAAATCTACTTGTTTCGGTAATTGAACGGCGACATCAACAGGATAGGAAAATTCTGCTTTGCCATAGTTACCTGCAAATACATTAAAAAAAACTGAAGCTTTTAATTTGTAATTGATTTCAGCATCAAAGTCAACGACAGAAGTTCTGAATTGTTGTGGTGGGACTGGTGGATTCTCTTTAATCCACTCGTATTCAACCCTTTTAGGCTCACTACCATTTGTCCAATTTATAAGATTGTTGGCATAGAAATTAAGGTTTTCTTTTTTACTCGTCATCTCAGCCTGCTCGATCGCCCTCAATTCCCCATCCAAAACAACGATCGCCGAATCATCCTCACCCTTCAACGCCGCCAATTCCCCCTGACTCAACGCCTTACCTTGAACTAAATCCGAAAAAATCTCCCCCTCATCCCCGATCGCATCTACAGTATTAATCTGCGAATCAACAAAATGCCCAAATTCTTCCAGCAAAACACCCGCAACAGCCGTAACATTCCCCGCATTTTTGGCAAGGAATTCCCGCGACAGATAAATCTTCCCAGTCGCAGCCGCAAACGCACCCAAAGCACCATTAATCTCAGCTTCGGAACGAATCTCAATCTCTGGAAATTCGCTAAAATCTCCCTGTGCCCAAGCTGATGCTAACTTTACAGCTTTCTCAACATCAAAGCTGTTGCCGAATGCTACCTGCATCTGCGCCAGAAAATCTGGAGTTGTCGCCAAACTGCTGAGGGTATTCTGCGCGATCGCACTTCCCATACTCAAAGCGCCATCCTCAACACCCGTACCCACTTCAGTACCGAAAAACTCATCATCTGTTAGCCATTTCATAATCCGATCTCCTCAAAAAAACTATTTGTTTGCCAAAAAACAAAAAGCCGGAGAAGCGGCGATCGCACATAATGCGAAATCACCACTTCCCCAGCCCCGCGAAACTCACATCCGTCCCGAACTAGGTTTTGTGTTTATTTAATTGATTCAAACTTTTAAGACCGCCAGCCATCGCAGCCGTGCAGCGTAGATACACTTAGGCTTTATTCACCTTGACAAAATAACATACACCATTCTCGTCTGTTTGTCAATATCCTACAGGGACTTATATCAATTTCGGTTACACTGGAATGATAGGTCGGAGACTGCACGTGCCGTCTCCCTACCCCAAAATAATATTGTAGGGACACGGCACTGCCGTGTCCTAATTTCTTATTCCTTGGAATTCCACTCCCTAACATCTGCATCGGTAATATAGTGCCGATAATAAGTTGAACCCTTCACCGTCACTTGAATCTTACCTTTACCCTTTTCCACCCTCTCACTCTCAATCGTCACCTTGCCAAACCCTGTTTCTTTCCAAGTCTCATACAAAATGTCCTCAATTCGATCGAAAACCCGATCGATCGGATTCTCTCTGCTTTCTGGCAGTGCTGCCATATCTTTTACTCCCCCATGGGACTTGACACGGTTTGCATCCGAACTATCCGAATCCATCGCATCCGACAAAAACTCCATACTTCTCAGCTCCAAAATGGTATTTGCAAAAATTTAATTATTGAATAACTTTTAACCCGTAACTTAGTGTAAAATCAATAAACATTCAAAACTCACAATTGTGCAGTCACAGGCAGCAGTCACCAACCTCTGACATTTCGCAGCCCAACGCGATCGCACTTAAGACATCACACTTTTTCAAACATCCCAGGGGTTAGCCACCCCTAAATACACCACCATATCGCACTTGTACCCATAGGCAAACCACCCATGAATCAAGCAGAATTTATCACCATTTACAATAATTTAGGCAACAAATGCAAGCAAGTTTTGAAGCAAAAACTAGCTGGAACACCAAATAAACAAATCATCAAAATTATCCCTATTAAATCAGAAGCAACTGTACGCCAACATTTGACAACAGCATATCAAGCATTTGGCTTAGGAGACGACAAGCGCTCTAGCTGGTCAGATTTGCAGTCATTGTTTTTTCAATTCATGCCCGAATTAATCCCAACGAAACTAGAACCACAACCATTAAATTCTCGCTGGGTAGAACGAACTTCAGATATTACTAAACTCCAAAAATGGACATCAGAAAATTTCAAAATTTTGATAGTAGTAGGAGAAGGCGGCATCGGCAAAACTACCTTAGCACAGCAATACTTGGCCAGTTGCCAATTTGAAAAAATCTTAGATATGAAAATTGCCCTAACTCCCGAAAACTTGCGGAGTGCCGATTCATTTGTGCAGACTTGGCTGCAACAAGATTTTCAAGAAGATGCACCCAGAGATTTTAGCCTTAGTTTAAACTTACTAGAAAAAAAATTGCGTCTAATCAAAGTTGCAATTTTCATAGATAACTTAGAGCCTGCTTTACGCAACGGTATGTTTTTACCTGAATACCGCAATTATGTAGAATTGCTGCGGGTACTCAGCGATCCAAGAATCAAAGGAGTCACGCTGATCACCAGTAGAGAAAAATTAAAAGAACCTGACATCAGAGGTGTTCAAACTCACACTTTAACAGGCTTGAGTCCAGAAGCATGGCAACAATATTTTGAATATCCCAAAACTTCAGAAGATTTACAATCTCTGCAAGAAATGCACGCACTCTATAAAGGCAATGCTCTGGCAATGGAAGTGCTGTATAATGATATTCAAAATAATTATGATGGAGATATTGCCGAAGCTTGGCAACAAAACCGCCAAGAATTACAGCAGCTAGATCCATTTTCGTTTCTTATCAACAATCAATTAAATCGCCTCAATGCTCACTCTCATCAAGCTTACCGTTTGCTATGTCGTTTGGGAGCTTGTCGGTATCAAGAAATTGAATGGTTGCCAGATACTTGCATCAAAGCTTTGCTGTGGGATGTGACACCAGCAGAACAATTGAAAGTAACGCGGCGGTTGTGTGACTATTCCTTGCTACAATTACATCGGGGTAAATACCGAATGCACCCAGCAATTCGGGCGGCGGGTTTGAATCAGTTGCAAAAGAGCAGCGAATGGGAGCAAACTCAAAGGGCGATCGCACAACATTGGTTTTCTAGTGTAGAACACATTCAATCCCCTCAATTAGGTTTGCAAGTTTTAGAAGCTTATTATCATTTCCGAGAAATTGAAGATTATGATTCAGCTTGGGATGTATTGTGCCGTCCTGCTATACCTATTTTACCAGAAGAATTATTTCTATATTTTTTATCTTGGGGATACATCAGCCAAACACTAGAATTAGCAGAAAAACTGGTAAATCGAGTTTCGCCTAACCGGGAGGCAAGTCTGTATCGCTGCATCGGTGACTGTCACGCCTATCTACTAGCGGATGGTTTTGAAGTAGCTTTAGAATATCACCGCCAAGCTCAATTTGCTGCTAAGCGTGAAGGCGATAAATGGACAGAATTTAACTCTTTTAGTGATATGGGTTTGTGCTATATTGCTGCTGGTGAATACGAGTTAGGATTAGCGATTTATCAGGCCAAACTTAATCTAGCTTTATCTCCTGTATCTCCTGCAATTCAATCTCGGCTAAATAGTTGCTATTGCGAAGTTGCTCTGTTGCACTCTTATTTAGGACAAGCGAGTGAGGCGAAAGCAGCATTGAAAGAAGCTACAAGACACTTGCAACAACCTTTAGAAAGTGTTCCGCCTTGGCAAGCTTGCTGGGATTTGAATATGGCTGGTTTAGCTCAAAAACATATTGGCGAGTACGAACAAGCTAAGCAAACTTTAGAGCAAGTTGTGGCGATCGCACAAAATTGCAACTTTACATCAGACATCGCCCGTGCCTGGTATATTTTAGGTGACGTTTTTCGAGAAAGTAATGATTTTTCAGCGTCTTTGAAATATCAAAACCAAGCTATTGAATTTTATACCAAAATTGGTGCTAAGTACGAATTAGGGATTAGCAATTATTACATTGGCTTGACATATCGCGACTTGGGACAGTTAGAAATAGCGGCAAAACATTGGCAAAAAGCTATTAAAATATTCGAGGCAATGAAAAGTCCTAAGCAAGTGAATAAAGTTCTCGATTGTCTAAAATAATTTGAGACTTGAGATTTAAAATTAACTCTAAAAAAGATTTGAAATTTGAGATTTGAGATTTACTCCACAGCCTGTACTGGCAGCTTTAACTAATACCTATTATGAAACATCTTGCCACCTATAGATTCTACGCGAGCATCTTTATGCACTGAGGCTAAGCCGTGTCCCGCGCGGGTAGCTTAAAGAAACCGGGTTTCTGGGTTAGGACTTACTCTTGTAGAGACACCGATTTATAACGTCTCGCCACACAGCAACTCAGATTTATACTTGTTTTTTGCACGGCACGTTAACATTGTGTCCCTCGCCATTTAAACTTGATCTAGCCTAACTATCCCAAGGAACACAAAAAAATAATGCGAATTTTATTTGTATCCGCCGAAGCAGCACCCCTAGCCAAAGTGGGCGGTATGGGCGATGTCGTCGGCGCTTTGCCTAAATTTCTGCGCCGCATGGGTCACGATGTCCGCATCTTCATGCCCTACTACGGCTTCGTCCCCGACAAAATGGACGTTCCCAAAAAACCTGTTTGGAATGGGGCGGCCATGTTCCAAAGCTTCTCCGTCTTTGAAACTCTTTTGCCGGGAACCGATGTACCTTTATACTTATTGCAACATCCATCTTTCTTACCCCGCCGCGTTTACGGCGGCGTAGATGAAGATTGGCGGTTCACTTTCTTTGCCAATGCTGCCGCTGAATTTGCCTGGAATCACTGGAAACCACAAATTATGCACTGTCACGACTGGCATACGGGGATGATACCTGTTTGGATGAAGCAAGACCCCGATATCAGCACAGTTTTTACTATTCACAATTTAGCTTATCAAGGGCCGTGGCGCTGGCGTTTGGATCAGATGACTTGGTGCCCTTGGTATATGCAAGGTCACAATACAATGGCTGCGGCTGTACAGTTTGCCGATCGCGTAAATACAGTTTCACCCACCTACGCCGAACAAATCAAAACCCCAGCCTATGGGGAAACTTTGGAAGGTTTGCTATCTTTCCTCGGCGGCAAAGTATCAGGTATTTTGAACGGAATTGATACAGAATCTTACAACCCAGAAACTGACAAGTACCTCCACCAACAATTCAGTGTTGATACTATTGACAAGCGCCCAGTTAACAAAATTGCGCTGCAAGAAGAAGTCGGTTTGGAAGTGAATAAAAATGCCCTGTTAATCGGCATGGTGACGCGGCTAGTAGAACAGAAGGGGCTGGATTTGATCATTCAAATGCTCGATCGCTTCATGGCCTATACCGACGCTCAGTTTATTGTACTCGGAACGGGCGATCGCTACTACGAAACCCAACTCTGGCAAATGACCGCCCGCTATCCCGGCCGAATGTCCACCCAATTACTCTACAACGACGCCCTCTCCCGCCGCATTTACGCAGGCTGCGACACCTTCCTGATGCCCAGCCGTTTCGAGCCCTGCGGCATCAGCCAAATGCTCGCCCTCCGCTACGGTTGCGTCCCAATGGTGCGCCGCACCGGCGGTTTAGTCGATACCGTATCTCACAACGACCCGATTAATGATACCGGCACAGGTTACTGTTTCGATCGCTACGAACCCCTCGACTTATTCACCTGCATGATCCGAACATGGGAAGGTTTCCGCTACAAAGATAAGTGGAAAGAACTGCAAAAGCGCGGCATGAAAGAAGATTTTGGCTGGGACATTTCTGCCAGAAAATATGTCAACTTGTACAGCGAAATTCTCGGCATCTCACCAGACGAAATCGCACCGGAACCGGAAACCGAATTAATCATTGGTAAAGGTTAATCTCTTTCTTTGTAGGGTGCGTCAGGCGTTATTGTCGCTTTAATGAGTAGGATATTTGCTGACGCACTCGAAAACCTGTCATTGCGAGGCACGAAGCAATCTCTCTTACCCTGCGATTGCTTCGTGCCTTGCAATGACATCATCTAAATTTCTATTCTTCCTTCTTCCTTCTTCCTTCTTCCTTCTTCCTTCTTCCTTCTACTCAATTAATCAACAAATAAATCGAGAGGTAAATGACCGTAAGTCCCGCTAACTCCATCTTCCGAGGAAAATTGGCACGATACTAACACGCCCCGATAAGTTCCAGGATAGCCATCAACATAATACGAACCCTTCAAAGTATTGAACTTAATATAAACCGAACCACTAAATGCAGCAAAAGCACTTGGATCTAAAACAGCATCATATCCCAAAGCCTTCAAATAAGTTGCTAAAGCTGCAAAACCCTCATCCGTCGAAGTCGCGCAAACTCCAAGCATTTGGTAATCCGACAAACTTGCTACCAGCAAAATCGCTTCACGCAGCGCCTGTTTTTCCAGTGGCGATGCTACAGATTGCATATCCAGACAAGTAAAATCCTTGAGGATTTGCTGTGCTGCTTCTACAGTTAGGGTAGTCGGGTTGTGAGTAGACATCAATTGCTCTGATATTTCCAAAAAGTACGATCGACACTCGGGTATTCGTCAGTCGATTTTAGATTTTAGATTTTAGATTTTAGATTGACTCCATAGATGAATCTGGGAGATCCAACCAAAGTCTAAATTTGGGGAATCTTTACGACTCCTGTCAAGGGCTTGCATCCCTATCCAGGTGAGGTCAACGGATTTCTGCCATTGCAACCCTCGATCGACAGCCGTAACACTCGCGCCAGCCCCGATTATAACGCATTTTGGGTTCTCGGAAGCATTTTGGGCGATCGGCTTACGGCATCCACACTCTACCTAGATTCCAAAGAAATACCAAAAAAAATGTCAAGTTAGCTGAATTTGCCTCTATTAATGGTAGAGGTAAAAAGCACACAACTTGGTAAAGAAAGTATGAGCTTCGAGCAATTGTTAGAAAACATAAAATTCCTGGAAAATTTTCTTTTTAGACTGCTACACAAAGTCAAACTGATTTACTTATTGGTGATATTTGCCATCAGTATAGGTATTTCTGGCTGGACAGTAGAATCTAACTTCACCAGAATCCCTATAATCGGTTTTCACAACATTGTAGACACTCGCAATCCCGCCGACTTACCACCTCGGAGGCTCGCTTTTCCCACTAACTACACCAAACAAGACTTGTCAGTATTTTTAGAATATCTAATTAAAGAAAACTATTGGTTTTTATCATCTCAAGACTTGTACGTATACTTTATTGACAAGTCGCAGCCAATACCCGCTAAAAATCTCGGTCAAAAACCAATCATGATAACCTTTGACGACGGCTACAAAGGCGTTCATGAAAATGCACTTCCAATATTAGAAAAGTTGTCTGTAACCAACAAAGAAAAGGGTAAATTTGTGTTATTTGTCAACCCTCACTTTTTAGGTATTGATATGGGCAAAGATTTTTTAGCACACACTACTTGCAACGATTTAAGAGATGGATATCAAAAAGGTTTTTATGACATTCAGTCACACGGTTTTACTCACAAAGACTTAACTAAGGTGAGCGGAAAAGAATTAGAATTTGAAATTGCAAAATCTAAGTTAGAGTTGAGAAAATGTCTGGGGGATTTAGACAAAAATAAAGTTATCGGCGCTCACATCGCCTATCCCTACGGCGCATCAGACTCGGAAGTGGAAGATATTTTGCCTAAATATCATTTAAGTGGCTTTTTGTACAATGACCATTTATTTAGAGTAAACCGACTGGAAAATAACTACCGCATCTCTCGCATCACTGTCGATAAAAATACGTCGCCTACAGATTTAATTAGGATAGCCAAAAGAGCTTCTACTTTGAGAAAGAAAGAGTGGCTTTAGGCAGCATTTCGGGTTTTTATATCTCTTTGATTGGGCGAGTTGATGTATCCCCAGAGCCACTGAGGCGCGCGTCTATTGTGTCATCTGGAAAACAAACTATAGCGGTTCTTAATCGTGGTTAGGTATCCCCGATGCCCTGTTTGGCCGATGCCCCATGCCCATGAGTACCTCATCTTTCTGAGAAAGGCTATAGTAGTTTTTATCGGTGTTTTCACGTTTAGATCAGTCCGCGTTTTTTCAGCTTTGCTAGCGCATCTTCAGCCGCATTTTTCTCAGCATCTTTCTTGCTTTTACCTTTACCTTCTCCATAGGATTTGTCTCCAACATAAACTTTAGCGAGAAATTCGGGCTGATGGGGCGTTCCTCCTGCTTGGACTGTCACGTATTTGGGCGGAGTCGTGTCACCGTTGGCTTGTACCCATTCTTGAAAGCGGTTTTTCGAGTCTACAGTCGATCGCGTTTCCACCACATTGTCGGGAACAGAATCAAACATTTGCCATACAAACTCACGAACTTTGTCCATATTTTCGGTGTCGAGATAGTAAGCGCCAATGAATGCTTCAAAGGTGCTGCTGAGCAAATTTGGATTAGTAATTCCACCTTCTCGATAAGCTCCTTTGCCGAGCCGCATTTTTAAGTCTAAACTGATTTCAGTAGCAAATCTGGCTAATTGTTTTTCATCTACCAATGCAGAACGTCGGCGAGTCATTTGATCTTCTCCCATTTCTGGGTGACGCTGATAGAGATATTCGCCGCTGAGAAATGTCAGCAAAGCATCGCCGAGAAATTCTAAGCGTTCGTTGTCTGCTTCGCGGAATGTGGGGTTTTCGTTGACGTAGGAACGGTGGGTTAGTGCTTGGCGCAGCAGTTTTTCATTGTTGAATTGGGGAATCGTTATTTGGAGTTCTTGTGTTTGATTAGTTGATGGCATGGGAGTTTGATAATTGTTATTGATTTTGGAGTTTCTTGTTGTTATGTTGGCGGACATGAAAGAGCCGCAGATGGCGGTTGGTTTGGAGAATTTAGTTTATCAAATAAACTAGATTTTTGCTATCTGCGGCGGGGTAAATGTCGAGGTTGTTTATGCTGTGACTTTGTAAGTCTCGATCGACTTTGGCAATTCATCGATCAAGTAAAATCTATCTGCAAGCTTTTTGAGATTGTGACTATCATTACCTTTGCGGGCAACAATTATTACCTTCTTCCCCTTTTCATGCAGCTTCTGAATCAAAATCTCACCGTAGCCGTCTCCAGAGACAATAATAAATGTGTGTGGGTATAGGCTACTTGAAGCCTCACTAAAGCAGTCTGCTGACAAATGAAAGTCTACAGCATTTTTAATGTTTTGGGATACATGAAAACATTCAAAATTTTGAGAGCGCAAATTTACTTGTGCTGCCTTATTTTGTTGTTGCCAATTATCGTAAACTTTGCGGTTAACTACATATCCAAATTTATTAGCCAAGAGCAATAAATCTGGGGATATTTTTAAGGTTGGGATGTTTTGATAATCCCAATAAATGGAAACTAAAGCTTGCTGTTGGTAGATTAATCCATTTGAGGTTCGATGAGTGTCCATTTGAGTAATTCCTAAAATTTGGTGGGCTGGACAGCCTCGACATATCGCGCATCTAGCATTAATGGAGTTTTGTCTGTGGATTTGCTCAAAAATGAACATCTCGGCACAAGACAATCTGTTACCATAAAACACTTTGATTTTGTAGGGATTTGATTAGCGTCTTAGCTACAGGGTTGATAGAACTGTAACGAGCTTAGTAGCAGCCCGTTGAAGGGAAATCTAACTCTATAATGTTTCGATTTATGTCAAAATTGTAAGTAACCGGGGAAAATTAATTACATAAAGACTCTTTACGCTTGTAATGGTTTCAGGCGAAATGCCGTGTAATTAATTCTGCACAACTACTTATTAACTTGTTAAAACGACATTAGACTTAATTTCCGCTCAACGGGATTCTAGAAACTTGCTACAGTTCTATCAACCGTGCAGCTAAGACGACTCAATCAACATTCCTTAATTTTGAATGCGATATTTAGTTTTAGCTCTGCCTTTAATCTAGCTTTTTGAATTTTTGATGTCAAGTATTTAGTAAAAATTATTTTTCTGACATTCTTAGACCTCTGAGCAATATTTTCGTGAACCTGACACCGATCGCAAGTTACGCGCTTGCGACAAGAGTGAAACCCCGTTTCTACGAGATTTGGCGACTACTCACAGAACATATCGGGAGAAACCCGGTTTCTCACCCCCGTGCGATCGCCCACAAGCCCCTCTACACGTCGATTCATCCTGCTGACAAGCAGCATTTGAAAAATAAATGTAAAAATATGTTGCAATGTTTCTTTCGCTATGTTAAGTTTAGTTACATAAGGTTGAAATACAACGAGGTTTATGGTCATGGAAAACAAAGACGCAAAAGTAGGCTTCACCGAGTTCGCTGAAACCTGGAACGGTCGTTTGGCAATGCTAGGCTTTGCGATCGGCTTAGCTACCGAATTCCTCACCGGTCAAGGCATTCTCTCTCAAATCGGTTTGATGTAATCAGCTTAACTCCATACAAGAGCTGTAATTTGTGGGGGCGATCGACCCCCTTACAAGTGCGATCGCCCGCACGCAAATAAGTCCCTTCACTCACAGTGAAGGGACTTTTGCATTTTTTATTAAAAATTCAAACCGATGGCACAATCAAAAAACTTTTTCGTCTCAATATTTATCGTCAGTCAAACTCGATCTTTCCTAAGCAATTCCTACTGAATCCAAAATTCTCGCTTTAGGAGTCAAACCAGTAAGCTTCACCAAGCCTTCTTGTTTGTGAGTCCGCAGGCTGTTACCTAAAATCATCTCCGACAGATCCGGCATTTCCTGCCAGCAGCGCGAGCAGAACCAATAAACGCGATTGTGGCGAGCGTGGCGTAGCAATTGAGAGGAGCAACAAGGGCAACTATTCATGATATTTTAAACCTTCTTTAAGATATGGATCGATAAACCAATTGATTACAGAGATTGAGGAATGCCGCTGTATCTCTACTCCAGGCACAACAATAAAAAAGCTCTTTTCACTCCAAACTTTGAGCGTCTGACAAGTAGCACTTTTGGATGCCCAACAGCAACACCACAATTAGAACCTGAACGCCCCAAGGAGCCCAAGAGAAACCCCAAATAAAACAACCCAGTCCGGCCAAAGCCACAAGAACAAAAATATCTTGAGAGGTTTGCCAGTAAATCCAGACGGCTGCCAGAGAAACTATCAGTAGCAAAATGTAAGCTGATGGCATAGTCGTCTTCTCCCAAGGTTTTGGCAAACAGTCAGGATCGATTCCTGACGATGTGCTTAAATTAAAACTTAAACCTGAAGAACTTATGAAGATAAGTAAGTTGTTACAAAAAAAAATATAATTCTGCCCGATTATATTCAGCATAAAAACCGAGCAGAAATAATTTGTTTTTTTGGTTAGAGATTTCACAGATTTTAAGGCGCACAATCGACCTATGCTTCCTGCCAGCCCAGAGCTTCAGCCACCTGAGCAGCCAAAGCCATCGGTTCAAAAGGCTTAGCAATCACACTCACTACCCCCAAATCTGCGAACATTCGCCTGTCGCTAGCGAGAGCCTTAGCGGTCAATAAAATTACCGGAATGTGGTGCGTAGCATCATTAGCTTGTAACTGTTTAAAAGTAGTAGGCCCGTCTTGGTCGGGCATCATCACATCCAAGAGAATAGCATCAGGCTGTTCGGCAAGAGCCTTAGCCACACCCTCGCGACCAGAACTTGCGGTCAGGACTTCCCAGCCCCCCACCACCTCAAGACTGACTTGAGCCACTTCCCGAATATCTTCGGCATCGTCAATAACCAAGATGCGTTTGGCAGTCAAAATTAACATCTTTTTTAAGAATCAGAACTGATTACAGACTAGAGGCGAAATGTGAATGTTTTGTAAAGCAAACTTTTTTTACCGATCGGACTTTACAGTAAAGCTGCAAAACTGTACAGAAGAATGAAGTTCGGCAACGAGCAATGTACGGGATGTAACGGATGGAAGGAAGAAGGAAATCTTTCCTTCTTCCTCGCGATAGAAGCTATCTAGCGCAAGGGTTTCAGCAATTAAGAACGTCCTAACCGCCTTGGCCGTTGCTATACAACGGAGTCCCCAAAAATCCGCTGTTCGATCGACAATCGCGATTTTGCCCGTCCCTGCCTGTATAATCCGTCTTTGCCAAAAATGACTGGCCCGGACGCACTTCAGACGCCTCGAAAGCTGGTTTTTTAGCGTTTCTGCTGCCTGCAACCCAGTCTTTTGGTAAAAAAGCCTGGTTTCTGCATCCAGGATGGTATGAAAATTTTTGCATTAATATTTTTTCATTAGTCATGGCTAATGCAATTTACCTAATGGGGAATATCATCTCCCTCCCCCATAACTGGCAGACGTAAGAAAAAAGTGCTGCCCTCCCCCAAAATGCTCTCCACCCAAATCCGGCCCCCGTGCTGCTGCACGATACTGCGACAAATAGCCAGCCCCAAACCAGTACCTCCTTTTTGGCGACAATCAGAAGCATCAACCTGTTGAAAGCGCTCAAAGACCATCTCTAGCTTGTCCGCCGGAATGCCGCGTCCTTGGTCTTTAACCGCAATCAGGATTTCCGAACTCACGGGTAAGTGCGGATTGGTGGCAGTCTCGGGAGACAACAAACAAGGAGACGACACTGACTTCAACTCAGCTTTTTCTGCCAAATCCGGATGCTCGATCGACTCACCGCTCAGCCAAATCGTAGCACCTGCGGGCGAAAATTTTATAGCATTGCTGAGCAAATTTGTCAATGCCTGAATTAGCCGATCGGGAACAGCGAGCAATTGCGCCCTCACAGGTCTCACAGACAGAGTAACTCCTGCCTGCTGGGCCATTCCCTGCATCTCGTCAGCCGCCTGCAACATCAGATCCGCGACATTGCAAGTTTGTTTGATGGCAGTGCTGTAATTAGAATCCATGCGCTCTAAATCCAGGATGTCGTTGATCAAGCGCACTAACCGGTCAGTATTAGCTATCGCAATCTCCAGCATCCGCTTGGCTTTCTGGGGGTGAGCCTCAAGCAGGCCGCTGTTGAGGAGACCGAGTGCCCCGTGAATCGAAGTCATGGGCGTCCGCAGTTCGTGGCTGATAACAGATATGAATTCATCTTTCATGTGCTCGACCGCAAGCTGATCGGTGATATCTTTAAAAGTCACCACAGCGCCAATAATTTCGCCTTGTTCTCGCATCGGAGCGACAACGTACTCAACTGGAAAACTGCTGCCGTCTTGCCGACAAAAAACCTCATCCGTGACACGCCGAACCTCTCCGTCTCTCAAGGTGTCTAAAATTTGAGAACATACTGGGTTCGAGAGTTTTCCCGTGGTTGGTGTGGCGCCCTCGGGGGCAAGTTGAGAGCCGGAATTGATATCTGTTGCAGGTGACATTTGCTCGTTAGCGCAGCCCTCGAAGAGGATCGCCTTCGAGCATTCTGCCTGCGAACGGTGTAAGCTTTCAGACAAAGGTCGATCGATCCATTGCTTCGATTCGCAACCAGCCATTCTCACCGCCGCCGGATTGACAAAAGTTACTTTTCCCTGTTTGTCCAACCCGCAAATTCCTTCTGCTGCGGAGAACAAAATCATTTCTGTTTGGTGGCGGAGTTGTTCGAGAGCTTTTTGAACTCGCTTGCTATCGGTGATGTCGCGAGCGATAGTTGAAATGCCCGTTACTGCTCCTGTGGCGTCTTTAATCGGAGAAATCGTCAGAGACACATCTATCTGTTCGCCGTCTTTACGCAAGTGTACGGTTTCGTAATGGTCGATCGTAGTTCCAGCCCGAATATTTTCCAGAATTTGGGGGATTTCCTTGGGGCGTTCGGGAATTGCTAAAATCTCGATCGACTGTCCCTTGACTTCCTGCGCGCAGTAGCCGTAAATCTTCTCGGCTCCTGCATTCCAGCTCTGAATTGTCCCGGCGAGGGTTTTGCCCACGATGCCGTCGTCGGAAGACTCGACAATCGACGCCAAGCGCACGAGTTCATCTCTAGCTTGCTTGTATTCAGTAATGTCGCGGCCCAGTATCACGATACTTTTACGTCTGCCGTCGGCATGAAATACGGGTACTTTAATTACATCGTAGATTTTTACAGTACCGTTCGATCGGGGAACCACTTCTTCTCCCCTACAAAGAGTACCTTTTTCCCACGCTGCTCGATCGCTCACCTCGCAAGCCTGTAGAGCCTCCCCGTAAAAACTGCTGAGTTTTCCTAACTGAGTATCTGTGAGGCTCCGGTAGTTATCTGCTGATAGCTCAAACAATTCCAATATTGCTTGATTTGCCTCCTGCCACCTGCCCTCGCCATCTTTAAAGCAGACAATATCTGGCATGGCATTCATCAGCGATTCGAGATAGGAGTTTTCTTGGAGTGCAGCTTCTACCTCTCCCCGCTTGGCGATTTCCCGTTGCAAATTTTCGTTTGCCGTTTGCAGCGAGTCGATCAACAAACTTTCTGTAAAAGTGCGTTCTTTAATTACTTGTTGAAGTCTGTGGAGTTCTAACGATAGCTGCCTGCGAGCTAACAAATTTTCTACGCGCAAGTGCAGTTGGCTGGCATCTATGGGACTTACTATCAAATCATCAATTCTGCCTTCGAGTTGTTTGGAACTCAGCAAAAACTGCTGCTCGGAAAGAGTCGGCGTTTGGGAATTTATCAATAGCAAAAACGGTAAAAAACTAGGCTCCACCGCAGTTTTTAATGTTTCAACCATGTGCCCGATACGATCGAAGTTTGCCTCGTCGAGAATGCACAAGTCAAAAGCTATTTTTGGAAGAATAAATTCTGAGTTTGGTTCGGAAGTCCAATCGAGTAGCATCACCTCATGCTCAGTGTTGAGGTGTGCGATCTGCAAGGGTTGTTGGTAGCGATCGAGCGAGAGCAAAATGCGGCTCATTAGTTTGATGATTTCCCAATGACTAATGATTAGATGTCCAGTAAATTCACCCATTATTAGGTTTGTAGTGAGGACTTCAGTCCTCAAAAAACAGAGGACTGAATTCCTTACTACGAACCAATTTTCTAGCGCAGGTTTGTAATGAGGACTTTAGTCCTCAAAAAACAGAGGACTGAAGTCCTGACTACAAACCTATTTTATAGCAGGTTTGTAGTTAAGACTTCAGTCCTCAAAAAACAGAGGACTGAAGTCCTGACTACAAACCTATTTTATAGCGCTCGATCGACCGGACGCGATCGGACTAATGACTGATGACTAATGACGCCAGGACTCATGACTCATGACTCTTTAAGGCATTCCAATTCCAATCAAAGAATCGAACGGCAGACAGCTAGAGTAGCGCTCCCCGGACGATAAAACCGCAATCAGCCTCATTTGCCAGTCTGGCATAATGTGCAAATCCGCCCAGGGCACTGCTATCTCCAAACATTTATCCAATCCCACTTGGGCCCGGCTGAGGCGGGGCTGCCACTCATCGCCCTCTCCTGCTTCGTGAAACCCAATCGATTTCGTCAGCAAATTAATCTCTAACTGATGGTGGAAGCGATAGTTGATGGGTGCTTCATCGGGCAAACCTGACAGCGGAATCAAGCTGTTGTGCATCGTGCGATCGGGATAAAACCAGAACAAGTTTAACTCCGGCGGGCAATCAATGCCCGGCCGCACCCCAGCATTGAAGTCGGCGCGAAGGTAAAAATTCAAGTGATCTACGCCGTACCAAAGCCGCTGAATTGCCGCACTCCGGTGCATCGTACCCCTTGCTCCCCCAACTTCAATCCGGCCGGCTTTGTCCCAATCCTGTTCGTTGCCGATACCGTCGATAATCGGGTGAATAAAGCTCAGCGGTTGGTGGTCGCCTTGAACCTCGTGTGCCTCTACTTGTCGCAGCACTTCCGGGGGTACAGGCTCGCCGAGAGCTTCGTAGATTGCTGCTACGTGTTCGCGGAATAGCCGATCGAACATAGCATCTTGATTCGACGTGTGGCCTTCGCCAAACCACCAAAACCAGTCGGAACCTTCCGCCGCATAAAGCGCTTCCCAAGCTTCGGGATTGCTTTCTTCCGTAGCCTCTGGATGGTTTGCCAGCATTTGTCTGGCTGGCCCTAACAAATCCCAAGCGCGGTTTTTCGCAGGATCGCCGATCCAAGTTGTCAGGGAACCGTCTACCCAGGAACCGGTATGCAGTTGGGCGGCGGGTATTGTTTCGGTGGCGGGGAATTTGTCGAGAAATTCCGACACTGTGACTAATTGGATATCGGGATTGTCGCTGAGAGTTTGATAGAGTGATTCTAAGAACGGTTTGCCATCTTGAGGATAGAATTCCCAGCAATTTTCGCCGTCTAGGGCGATCGTCACCAACCACGGATTTTCTAAAGATGTGTGGCCGTCGGGTTGTCGGTGTTTGAGAGTTCTGCCGATCGCCTCCAAGTGTCCCACCAAATCCGACGCTGCCTTCTTCGGTTCCATCGAACCGTAGGTAAAACCAATCAAATCCGACAATCTGTGGTCTCTAAATACGATCGCCAAATCGCCATCAGGAGTTTCTAAACGATAAGGGCGATATAACAATTCTGGTTCGCAAACATTCCCCGCCCCATCGCGGTGAAAAAAGTGTTTAATTGTCCACCCCAATACCGCCTCATCCGAGACAATCCATTTAAACCCTTGTTTAGCAATGTAGGGCAAAATTTCCGGGCTAACTGCCTGTTCCGACGGCCACAAACCCCGCGGTTTACAATCAAATCTGTCTTGATACATATCCCAAGATTTTCTCAAATGTCTGGGAATATCTTCAGCCCACTGGAACCTATGTTCTGGCAGAGTCATGTTAGGAATCGCTATGCGGCCGCCATTTGTGTCAGCAAGCAGCGGCAAAATCGGGTGAGTGTAGGGGGTTGTGGACACTTCCAACTGTCCCTCAGCTTGCATTTTACGGTGCTGGGGAATGATTCTGGCGAGGATTTCTTTTTGTTTTGAATAGATCTTTTTGCGATCGGCCAGATTGAAATTTTGTCCTTGTTTCAGCCACCCTGCAATCTCGGGGTCATCCCAAAACAGCGGATCGATCCAAGCTAAATTGTGCCACGCCAGCAAGTCACCAAAATCCTGCACTTTCCAGTTTGCCAAGCACCATTGAATCCCTTTTTCCTGCCGCTGAGTGTAGAGTTGAGCGTACCGGGGATGCGGCTGAATCAGGGTATGGTAGTTGGCATCAAAGAAGTGTTCTAAAATGAACTCTTGTTCAGCGATGTTTAAAGTTTCTGCTGGCTTGAGAGTTACCGCCAAGTAAGGGTCTAATGCTTTGTCGGCGATGCAGTCTTCTATCTGCAAAATTAAGGACGGAACCAGGTTTACAGTTTGATGCAGCTTGGGATATTTTGCCAGAATTAGGACTAAATCCAAGTAATCTTTGACTCCGTGCAAGCGCACCCAAGGCAGTCGATACTCGGATGCTCCGGCGCTAGTGAACGATCTTGATTTGTAGAGGGGTTGGTGTTGGTGCCAAATGAAGGCTACGTAAAGTGGATGAGACATTGATTTTGGTAATGGGTAATGGGTAATGGGTAATTATAATTTGTAATTGGTATTTTGTAATTGGTATTTTGTAATTGGTATTTTGTAATTTTGTCAGGAATGCTTAACTTCTATCTTTAGGGTGATGAACAGCGCAGATTGTCCCTATTAAGTAGCGCTTCCAACTTCTCAATTGCAGGTTGATGCTGCACACATTACTACCATCGAGTAGCACATAAAACTACTTTTTGTATCTAGGGCTTTTATTCAATTGATATTTGACCGCTTGAGGGCGACCTTTAACTCGAAGGAAGAGGATTGGATTCAGTTGACAGTTGACAGCAGCCTCTATCTAGAAGGAAGATGATTGGAGTAATGAATCGTCTTGTTTTAATTTCTCCTTAAAATGGACAGGCTTTCAACCAATTCTTTCTGGTAATAGCGGTAAAAGCTTTAATAGCCAGTCAACTAGAATTATCTTCATTTCCGTACAGTCATGAATTAACACTCAGGCTGGTAAATTCTGGATTAAAATCACCTGTCGCTATATAAGGAATTGAAAAAAGGTAACAGTCAACCGTTAACAGTCAACTGTCAACTGTCAACTGTCAACTGTCAACTGACTAATTACATTACCTGTTCGACTTCAGAAATTTCAGGGATTGCTTCGCGCAGGCGGCGTTCAATGCCCATTCTCAGAGTCATTGTGGAACTCGGACAAGAGCCGCAAGCTCCTTGCAGTCTCAGGTGTACTACTGGGCCGTCGATTTCTACCAGTTCGACGTTGCCACCATCTGATATCAGGTAGGGGCGCATTTCATCGAGAACTGTTTCGACGTTATCTCTGGTTAGTGCTAGTGTTGTCATATTTTGCCTCAAAAATTATTCGTACAATTGACTTAGTTCGATCGTACCGTTACTTGCCGTTAAATGAAGTTGAGTCCGAGACACTAATCGCAAAACCCGCTTGCTCCAACAAAACGGATTTTGCAATTAATCCTTCCCAGAATGACTGCAACTGTAGGAGAGATTCCCCCACCTGGGTTGTCATCCATCGTTGCCAAGTCTTTAATCTTCAACGCGCAACTCGAAAAGGGTATAACCCTAGACTACTGCTGGTTCTAGCAGTTTGACGTTGGAGTAGTTAAACTCGGTTGTTGTCAGTTGACCTTTTTCTTTCGATCGCACTACTTGCTTGGTCATGACATAATAGTCGCCTATCTTGTCAAAGGTATCTTCAAATTCCAGTTCTCTGGTGATTTCGTTGGTTTCGGGGTTGCGAAAAACGGCATCGTAATGACTAGCCAAAGAACCTTCGGGTGTCTCTAAGCTTTTGTGCGTGTCAATGACGAAAGCCATGCGACCCATCACCCGGCTGACTTGACAAATTGACAGACCTCGGATTTTATAATTCGAGCCCATTGAGTCGCCTTGCACTAAAATATCCACAGCGTCGGTACTGTCCTTCTCGCCGAGGGTGAAGCTGTTTTTGCCGTGGGATTTTTCAAATGTCGATCGCTTCCGGTGAGTCACAATATCGCGCATTTGAGTGTAAACGCTCTGCTTTACTTCCTCATCGGCAATGCCACTGACTTCCACTGTCATGTCTGGTTTAATGGAAACATGACCCGTATATACTTCGTCGCCTTGCTTGAGTTCAATATCGGCGCTGTAACCGGGAAAGTTGGCATCCCAGGTGTAACGGTGTTCGTAAGCAGCGCGAAACAAATCGCGAGCGTTGGCTGGCTCTGTCATAAATCTCTCTTTCTATTTACACCCATCTAGTTTAGCGTAACCTCTCTAAGCCCTGCATTGACGGCATGGGCGGGTTGCCGACTCTCGCAGGTTCCCGAATGGGGTGCTGTCGCTAGGCTATTAACTTTACCGCCACAAAAAATTACTTTCAGTCTCAGTTGCTATGATGTCAAAATAAAGTCACGCAATGACTGGTGATTAAGATCGCGATCGATCGCCATACATCACTCTTAGTTATGGGTTATCTTAAAAAAAACTTCTGTCCGCTTTTTAGAGTTTTCACCTGTGGCAACTATTAGATTCCCTAATTAATAAAATGCTAGAAACAATTTACAAATACCTAGAAACGTTGCAGGAACAAGTTAAGCATTTACCACCTCCCCAACAGGCAATTTTAATAAAAACTGTGGAAACTCTGTCAACTTCTTTGCAAGAAATGGCAACCAGCCGCCAGTTTGAAAGTGCGACAAATAACGCGGCAAAGTTAGTTGAGGCGGAAAATTTAAATCGTCTTTTGGAACGCACTGTCGCCCAGCAAGCGGCGCAACTCAGAAAGCTACAGGAGCAGTTGAACGAAGAAATCAACCAGCACCGCCGGGATAATAAAGCATTAACTAAAAGCGAAGCCAAACTTCAGGCTGCGCTCCGTAATTCTCCAGATATAATTACTATTGTTGGCTCCGACGGGCGAGTCCGATATCACAGCGCAGCGCTAGAGAGAGTTTTGGGTTACAAGCCAGAAGAGAGAATTGGCAAGTTTCATGGCGAGTTGATCCATCCAGACGATTTGCTGAGTTGGAAGGCATATTTTGGCAAGTTGCTAGAATTTCCTGGAGTTGGGAAGCCGATCGAATATCGCAAACGCCACGCGGACGGTTCTTGGATCTACTTGGAGTCGATCGGCAATAGTTTGCTTCACGATTCTAGCGTACAGGGAATTCTGATTGCTTCCCGGGAAATTGAGGGACGCAAGCAAGCAGAAAGCGCACTCCTGGAGTCGCAACGGCACTACAAAATTATGTCACAAATTACTTCGGATTTTGCCTATTCTTTCAAGGCACTTCCCAACGGTAACTTTGTTTGTGAGTGGGTAACGGAAGCTTTGGCGCGCGTGAGCGGTCATCTCCCTGAAGAATTAACTGCCTCGGGCTGGTGGAGTTCAGATATCGTTCACCCTGATGATAGGGAAATGTTAATTAAACAATTAGAAGGCTGTACTTCTAGAGGTATGGGAGTCAATGAGTATCGAATTGTTAACAAAAATGGTGGTGTGCGCTGGGTGCGGGACTGCTGGCAAGCGGTGTGGGACAAAACTGAAGGGCGGGTTGTTCGTTTGTGGGGCGCTTGTCAGGAAATTACCGATCGCAAGCAAGTAGAATTGAAACTGCAACTCGTTAACAGAGTTTGGCAAGCCCAGATTGCATCGGCGCCGCTGGCGATTAACTGTACCGACAATGACGGCCGCACCCTTGTCTGGAACCGCGCCGCCGAAGAACTTTTTGGCTGGACTGCTGCTGAGGTTTTGGGTCAACCATTGCCGAATATTCCTGAAGGACAAAAGCAAGATTTTTACGCGCTGCTGAAATCTGCGGGTAATGGCAAACCGGAAAACGGTTTGGAAGTGTCTTTGCCCAAAAAAGACGGTAGTTCGATCGACCTTTGGCTGTTTGCCGCACCCGTACAAGATGCAGGCGGCGAGACAGTCGGCAGTATCAACATATTTTCTGACCTTTCAGAACGCAAGCGCATAGAAGATGAGCGCCAAAAACTAGCATCCCTGAAAAATATGGAAGAACCTTTTTGGGCCCGCTATGTCAGCCGCCCGCCAACCAAGAAAAAAGATGGGGATAACTAATTCCCTCAAGCATATAGCGGTTCTCAGAAAGATGAGGTATGTTGTTGGGCTTCAGCCCTCTTGGTTTAAGCGGTTATATAAGCTGTCAGTCATACCTCATCTTTTTGATAAAGGCTATATAGCGGTTCTCAGAAAGATTCGCGGATGTTGTTGAGAAGAGATCCCTATACGTTTAAGCGGTTATATAAGTTGTTAGTCATACCTCACCTTTTTGAGAAAGGCTATAAGTTAAAAACACTAAAAGTCCGAAGCAGCAATCTTCTGCTGGCGATATCATCTCCGGTAAAATAGCCGTTGCAGATTTGTAGTAAGGAAGTCGGTATTCTGAGTTTTATTAGTACGGACTTCCTCACTACAAAGCTATTCGATCGATCCCACATAATATCATAATAAATACACCCTGATTCTACCTTTATTATTTGCTATGCTGTGTTAGACACAACCCTAATGACCTAAAAATAATTTAGTAACCAGCTATCGAAGTTCTTGAAAAAATCTATAGCAATCAGAGCGGATTGGCACAAGATAAAAACTTTTTTGTCTGGCTAGACTCCTTGTTGAACAAGGATTTAAATTTTTCTAGAACTAGCAAATAAATTAGTATTGCTATATTGCTATATAGATGCAAGTGTCACATTTTCCAGGCAGAAGACTTGTGTGCCCGATCAATATTCGAGTTTTTGAATGCGGGAATTGCATCTTTACTTGTTTAGAGATTTTTGCTGACTCCTCAAAGCATCTAACTCTACGTGAGCCTGACAAGCTTTACTTGACTGAATGGAATCTAAGACATTACCAATTACCTTGGAAAGATGGAGAGCCGAACGGTGAGCTTCTTGGATAAAAGCTCTTTCCTCTATTGGATCGTCGGCCATATCATCTACAGTTAGTTGTAGATAGCCGATGATGTGATTTAGTGGAGTTCGCAGCTCGTGGGATGCGGTTGACAAAAACTCTTTTTTAAACTGGGATAGTTCTTTTGTTCGCTGGCTGCGCTCTTGGTAGAGGGTGGCTAGGGCGATCGCACTTCCGACTTGATCCGCAACTTCTTCTGCGAATTCGATCTGGTCTTGAGTCCAAGGTCGATCGGCATTACCATCATTCCCTGACAATCCGCCCTCGCACCGGTGCAAGCTAATTATGCCATTAGGTTTATCTTGATAAGCGGTAGCGACCACTAGCAGCGAATGCCGTTCAAAAGGATCGTCGGCTCCTAACGATTCTACTACCACCGGTTTTAGGGTCTCTAGAGCTTGAGTAATATGAGGTGCTGACGTGAGCGAGATTTTCACTCCCAGCATTGGTAGAAATGGTTCTTGGCAGTATTCAGCAGCCACTGTGACTTGCTGGCTAGAACTTTGATAGGGACAAATGATGCAACGGCTGACACCTAATGTTTGTCCGAGAGAGTTAACTGTTTGTTGCCAAATGGTATCGAGATCCAAAGTTCGACGAATCTTTCTGCCAATTTGGAGCAAAAGTTTTTGCGATTGAGCTGATACTTGCTGATTCATAGCAACCCTCTTTCTACTAGACTGGCAAAAGTCTACCACTCCACCAACACAGCAGAAATTTACTTAATTTGCCAGACGCAAACTGTTCAAATAGAGGTTTGCGTAATTACACTTAAATGTTCCCACACTTAGTCAAAAAATACTATCTATTGCAAGGATCTTTACAATATCTTTACAATTCTCACATAAAACTAAGAACGTCAAGTTTTCTTAATATAACTTTACAATAGGGCTGTGGAAGTTAAATCAGTCCTATGGGTGGGCATTCAGTTTTGGTAAGGTTAGGGATTTTTGGGGGGGTTTATTCGCAGGTGTGAGCCGCGAAGAGACAGAGCGAGATGATCTGTTGTCCTACCCCCCCCAATGCCATTGATGCGAATTCTGCGTGGGTTCGGCAGCGGTGGGGCGATCGGTCTGAGTGGAAAACACCGAAGGAGGGAGATTGGTGGCGGACAAGGTAAAATTTGATACTGCGACGGGCAATATAACTGTGTTATTATCAAAACCACCAATTATCAATGATTTTTATGCGCGAATTTGTAATCAGGGATACACCGATCCCGACATAATCAACTGAGTGATATACAAATTTGTAAGTGGTAAGTGGTAATTGGTAAGTGGTAAGACAACTGGCGAGACACCCAAGTTGAGAACAGCTATAGCTATTTTTTATTTCTTGCTTCTTGCTTATTCCCTCCTTTGGCTGCGGACAAGTTTTGCTTCTTGGTGATTTGCTCGGGCTTCTGATCTCGGACTTCTGGCCTCAACATCTATCCGTTAAATCGGTCAAATCCCTGAAACTGATTCGTTTCCCCACGTCCTTGAACGTCGCGACGATCCAATACGCTTGGGATAAGCTTTCAATAGTTGACAGTTGACAATTTGAGAGCGACCTCTACCTAGAAGGAAGAGGATTGGAGTAATGAATAGTCTGATTTTAATTTCTCCCTCAAAGACTTGGGGCTTTCAACCAATTCTTTCTGGTAA
>NZ_JAEQCB010000017.1:45080-53856 GCF_020738785.1 Microcoleus sp. PH2017_05_CCC_O_A
ATGGATAGCGTTCCTCTCTTCGGATAACCCAGAACTGAAGCAATTACCGATGACCAATTACCAATTACCAATTACCAATAATTAATTTTTCAAGAGCGGTTCTTGATAAAGCACCACAGTAAAAGTAACTGTCGATCCGAGTCCTTCCCCCATACTGTAAAAATTTACTGTGCCACCCATGGCTTCTACCAGTTTTTGAGAAATAGCCAATCCCAAACCAGTGCCGCCGTATTGTCTGGTACGAGCGCCGTCCACCTGAAAAAATGACTCAAATAATTTATATTGCTTGTCTAGAGAAACCCCAATGCCAGTATCCGCAACTCGGATTTTCACAATTCCGGGTAACTCCTGGTTGTTAACAGTTACTTTTTTCTTAATAACTTCGGCACTGATGCGAATTCCGCCTTCCTTGGTAAATTTAATTGCATTGCCGGTGAGGTTCAAAATTACCTGAAGCAGGCGTTGGTAGTTGGCATACAAAATAATCTCGTCCTCGATGGCTGGTGTTTGGATTTGAAATTGCAATCGCTTTTCTTGCACTTGAACCCGTGTAAAGTTCTCCACTTGCTGCAAAAGTTCGCCGAGTTTGACTGGAGCGAGGTCTAACTCCATTTTGCCAGCTTCGATTTTAGCGATATCCAAAATATCGTTAATCACATTGAACAAGTGTAATGCCGATTGATAAGCTTCTTCGATAAATTGGTGCGCTTCTTCGGGGTCATCTGCCATGCCATCCAGAACCAGTTTCAGGAAACCGAGGATGCCGTTGAGGGGGGTGCGGAGTTCGTGGGAAGTATTGGCAAGAAATTGACTTTTAAGTTGGGAAAGGGCGACGGCTTCGGCACGGGCTTGTTCTAATTCTTGGTAAAGTGTAGCGTGGGCGATCGCGCTGCCGACTTGAGCGACTAACTCGCGGGCAAATTCGAGTTCGACAGGACTCCATTTCGGGGAATTGCCGCAGCGGTGCAAACATATCAGGGCATTGGGTTGGTCTTCATAGAAGGTAGCTGCTACGAGTACGGAATGGCGATCGAAGCGATCGACAATGGGGGAGGCGTAATCGACTGCTACGGGTTTTAACGTGGCTAAAGTTTGAATCCAGCCCGGCTGTTCGGCTGCGCGCAGTTGTAATCCCAGCATCGAAGAGTAAGGTTCTTGGCGGTACTCAGCTACTACTTTAAAAGTTTTCGATTGGAGATTTTCGATTTGATCGGCAGACAGCGGGGGCGATCCATCGCTGGCAATTGAGTGTTGCAGTTCTGCTGCTAGATCTGGATAGTTTTGCTGATTTTCTGAGATCGGGAAGGGGGAAATTTCGAGGTTTTCGCTGTCTTTTTTGGAGGAACAGATGATACAGCGGCTCGCGTTCAAAACTTCACCCAAACTGTTAACTGTTTGCTGCCAAATTGTCTGTAAATCGAGTGTTCTGTGCAGGTTTTGAGCGATTTGGGAGATAATTTTGCGATCGATTTCCGAGTAGGTAGTGAGCGGTCTACCGATGAGGCTGGCTGGATACAGCATTTGTTGGCTGGCGTCGGAGGAAGATGGCAAAGCTGGATATGCCATGAATTCTGGGGAATCTGCCGACAATTGTACGGGTTTGTCCGACAGCAGCCTGCCCATAACTAAGACTTTTGTAGCTTTACCATTGGAGTCGATCGCCGGAGTGACTGTCAAATCGAAGAGAAAATATTGTTCGGCGTGGCAAAATGGATAGCTAAACCTTTGGGGGACAAGGGTTTCGAGCGCCCGCCGCAGGCGTTCGAGATAAGGTGCAGGGGCGATGGGTTGCAGGGTTTCGCTGAGGGGGCGATCCTCTTCGAGGGCTTCGCTAACGACAATTTCTTCTGCTGTGAGGTTGTACTCCTCGGCTTTTTGCCAGTAAAAAGACAGATATCGACCCCTTGCGTCTTGGGTAAATACTAATTCTGCCCCTAACTCTTGAAAAAATGCTGTAGAGGCGAGGTTCGATCGCCGGAAATCTGTGTTAGAGTCCATCAGATTAGGGGATAAAAGTAATTCTGATTTTGAGTATTGAGTTTTTGATTTAAAATTTAAAACTCAAAATTGTTTTGGGTTTTGATAATTAAGATGTGAGTTATGGTAGAAGCAATAAGGAAGAGTGGAGAGTTGACAGTTGATAGTTGACAGAAGAGCCCGAAAAGCCGGTCGTTGGGTTGACAGAAGAGCCCGATCGCGCAAGACAAGGGTTAACAGAAGGAAGAAGGAATAAGCCCTTGCGGCTTCCTTCGGCTAAGCCGTATAAGTCGCTCAAGCTAAAAAGATGGAAGATGCAAGATTGAAGATGGAAGATGCAATCGAGCGCATTAGTTTTAGCAATTAATAAATTCCCCGCGATCGGGCACGGTGGCTATATTAATTGACTGCAAAGTAGTTGGCTTTTTAATGAATGATTCACAGGTCGAGACTCGAAACTCAGAACTCTTTTAGACTTCTACCACAGCATTTTTAGTTATCAATAATTTCCCCAAAAAATAATTTATAACTCAACTCAAAACTATTTGTTGTCAGCAGTTTTCGGTAATTTAAAAATACAACTTAAGATGTAGGAATTAGTAGTCTGCACATATTAACTATCGAGTTTAAAAATTCCGCCAAAAGTTGAGGCTGCCAAAAACTCAAGTCGGGGACTGGCGATCGCATTTTTGCCGTCACAATAGAAAAGCTCCTTCTACTTAACCAATATTGCTCCGAACCACCTGTATTTCGCCCGGAAATCTGCCGGAGTTATCTCGCCGGAGATCGGACGATCTAAATTTCACACCCAGAAATTTTATGCCCAGCAGATTTGTGCGCGCCGTAGGAGGGCGAGACAGGAGACAACCTCAGTCGTTCCATTCGCCGCGGGGCGGGACAGGAGGGGTGCGACGCAAACTCATAGCCTGATCGTCTTCGCGACGCTCGCCTCTGAGCCACTGCTTGATTGCTGTTTCAATGACTTTGCTGGGGTCATTTGTCAAGTGCTTAATTTGGTCTAGCAGTTCAGAATCTATATGGATAGATAGTTCCACTTTTTCTGACGAACTGTGGGAGTGTATACTTGACTCGCTCATACTTAAAAAATCCTAGTTTTAATTCTTAAGTTTCAATTCCTTCTAGGAATTTACGCCTTTTTGTTTTGAAGGAAGTGTTTTGAAGGAAGTGATGCCTTATCCCTAGTAGAGATGCACAGCGGCTCAAAACCTGTATTTTTTACACCCTTGCCGCCCCGCTTCCGTCATTTGACCAAATTATCTGCTTCTTGTCAAGCGCTAGCAACTTCTCACCAATATTTTTCAGTTTGCTATGGGCCTCTGTAGAGTAACCTGACGCCAAAAATGGGTACAAGCGCCCGACAATCGTGGTGCTCGGCCCAAAATTTTAGACCCCTGCTCGATCTCCCAGATTTATCTGTTGCGGAGTAAGTTGAAAATCGTTCTCCTTTTTTGAACTCGATGCTCGCGCTCGCTCAAGTCTCACGCCGCAGTCTCCAATCTCAAATCTAAATCTGTTGTGCACCCCGAAGTCTAAAATCTCTAATCTCAAATCGACTGGGCTGGAAGTTTGATGCGGGATGCTGCCGATCGCCTTTTTCTCAACTGTTCCAGACTTTTCTGTAAAACAACAGAGACAAAACTTTTTCTGAGGAGGGCGTCTAGGCTGGAGAGGCGATAGAACATAGCATAAATACAATGGCTTTGTCAACCCACAACCGAGAAAAATTTAAATTCTATTTAAGTCTCTAAATGACGATAAATGACTGTAGATTGAATGAAGTTTTATAATACAACAAAAGTCAATCTTTTGCCGATAGGTTTTATGACAAACGTTCCTGTATCTCGCATTCGTAATTTTTCGATTATTGCTCACATCGACCACGGAAAATCGACTTTGGCCGATCGACTGTTGCAGGCGACTGGGACTGTGAAGGCACGGGAAATGAAGGAGCAGTTTTTAGACAATATGGATCTCGAACGCGAACGTGGCATTACGATCAAGCTGCAAGCGGCTCGGATGAATTACACTGCCAAGGACGGTCAGGAGTACGTGCTAAATCTGATCGACACTCCCGGACACGTTGACTTTTCCTATGAGGTTTCGCGATCGCTCGCTGCTTGCGAAGGGGCGCTGCTGGTGGTAGACGCTTCTCAAGGCGTGGAAGCACAAACCTTGGCAAATGTCTACCTTGCCTTGGGAAATAATTTAGAAATTATTCCGGTTCTAAATAAAATTGACCTGCCGGGGGCGGAACCGGAACGGGTTAAAGGGGAAATTGAAGAAATTATCGGTCTGGACTGTAGCGGGGCGATTGAGGCTTCTGCTAAGGAAGGAATTGGTATTGATGATATTTTGGAGGCGATCGTGGAATTGGTGCCGCCGCCGCAGGATACTGTTGAGAAACCGCTGCGGGCGCTAATTTTTGATAGTTATTACGATGCTTATCGCGGGGTAATTGTGTATTTCCGGGTGATGGACGGAAGTGTCAAAAAGGGCGATCGGGTTTTGTTGATGGTTTCGGGGAAGGAATATGTCATCGATGAATTGGGCATTTTGTCACCGACGCAAGTACAAGTAGACGAACTGCACGCGGGAGAAGTGGGTTATCTGGGCGCGGCAATTAAGGCGGTAGCTGATGCTCGCGTCGGGGATACGATTACTTTGGTCAAAAAGCCTGCACCGGAGCCTTGGCCTGGTTATACGGAGGCTAAGCCGATGGTTTTTTGTGGCTTATTCCCGATCGATGCAGACCAATTTCCTGACTTGCGGGAAGCTTTGGAAAAACTGGAACTCAACGATGCGGCGCTTTCCTACGAACCGGAAACTTCTAGTGCGATGGGATTTGGTTTTCGCTGCGGTTTCTTGGGTTTGCTGCACATGGAAATTGTGCAGGAAAGATTGGAGAGAGAGTACAATTTGGATTTGATTGTTACGGCTCCTTCTGTGGTTTATCAAGTCACAACAATTAAGGGAGAAGTGTTAACAATTGACAATCCGAGTCACTTGCCAGATCCTCAATATCGGGAGAAGATTGAGGAACCTTATGTGCGGGTAGAAATGCTGTCGCCGGAAACTTATGTGGGGGCGCTGATGGAGTTGTCTCAAAGTCGGCGGGGCATTTTTATGGATATGAAGTATCTGAGTCAGGGGCGGACTACGTTGGTTTATGAGTTGCCTTTGGCGGAGGTGGTGACGGACTTTTTCGATCAGATGAAATCGCGATCGCGCGGTTATGCAAGTATGGAGTATCACATCATCGGTTATCGCGAAAATCCGTTGGTGAAATTGGACATTTTAATTAATGGCGATCCGGTTGATGCTTTGGCGATGATTGTGCACCGGGATAAGGCTTACAATGTTGGCCGCGGCTTGACGGAAAAACTGAAGGAGTTGATTCCCCGCCACCAGTTTAAGGTGCCGATTCAAGCGACTATTGGCGCTAAGGTGATTGCTTCGGAACATATTCCGGCTTTGCGGAAGGATGTGTTGGCGAAGTGCTACGGCGGCGATATTTCGCGGAAGAAGAAGTTGCTGCAAAAGCAGGCGAAGGGTAAGAAGCGGATGAAGTCTGTGGGTACTGTGGATGTGCCGCAGGAGGCTTTTATGGCTGTGCTTAAGCTCGATCGCGATTCGTAATTTGTCTGTAGGGCTTTGTTAGGAACAGGCAAGATGCCTGTTCCACAAACAGTCATTTTTCTTGTGGGGTTCTAGGAACAGGCAAGATGCCTGTTCCACAAAGAGTCAATTTTATCGTAGTTTTTTGCAATCACCTCGAACAGGCAAGATGCCTGTTCCACAAAGAGTAAATTTTCTTGTGGGATGGGCATCTTGCCCGTGCCAAAAAGGTTTATTGAAAATGATATAAGATGTTGATATAATTAACAATATAATTCTCACTTGAATTTACTATTATGACTACCAAAATATTACTGAAGTCGTCGGACAAATTAACTAACTTTTCATTGACAGCCGTCATCGAACAGGAAACAGAGGGAAAATATCAAGCGATGGTATTGGGTTTACCTGAATGTCAAGCTGAGGGAAATACTCGCGAAGAGGCGATCGCAAATCTCAGCCAACTTGTGACGAATCATTTAGAAAAAGCTGAATTCATTTCGCTAGAAATCCAAGAGCAAAAACCCGATAGCCCAGCTTTGACAATCCTGATCGAACAGGAAACAGAGGGAAAGTATCAAGCGATGGCTTTGGGTTGGGAAGAATGTAAGGCAGAGGGTAATAGCCGGGAAGAGGTTATTACCAATATTAGCTTAGTTGTGGGCGATCGGCTAGAGAAAGCCGAACTCATTTCTTTGGCAATTCAACCGCCCAAACCGGAACATCCTTGGATGAAGTTTGCTGGAATGTATAAAGACAATCCGCTATTTGATGAGGTGGTTGCTTATATGGAAGCCGATCGCAACACCCTTGATGAGGAAATGGGAACAGATTACCCACAAGTTGATGTGGAGATCGGAGTAAAATGAGTTTGTGGGTACTGGATACGGATTGTTTGACACTTTTTCAAAACGATCATCCGCTGGTAAAGCTGCGAGTTAGTCAGGTTAATCCTGAAGAGATTGCAGTAACAGTGATTACCGTTGAGGAACAAATGCGGGGATGGTTGAATGCGATCAACCAATCTTCTCAATCGGAGCGAGTAATCTGGGGTTATAAGGGATTTCTGGATGGAGTAGAGTATTTCAACAGTGTGAATGTGTTGAAGTTCGATCGCGATGCTTACAATTGCTATACAGATTTGGTGCGTCAAAAGATTCGCATCGGCACAAAAGATTTGCGGATTGCTGCTATTGCGCTTTCTAAAAACGCTATTCTGGTGACGCGGAACCGGCGAGATTTTGAGCGAGTACCGGGTTTGAGGTTTGAAGATTGGACAATTTGAGGAATTGGGTGAGGGATTAAATGCGATCGCACTTTTGGACATTAAGGGCGATCGCACTTTTGCAAATAAACCATCAGAGATTACTCATCATCATCTGCTTTACTACCTAAAAGTCCGAAAATTGCACCGACACCCATATTCCAAGTATCCTTGCAAGTCTCAAAAATGCGAATTTGTTGCGGAGATAGCCGATCTTCCATACTAAGCGATAAGGACACGCCTCCAGAAAGTAAGGTAATACAGACAACTATTGCAAAGACTTTCTCGAAAGGAGAGGGAGGTTGAGGAGAGGTATTTTTACGAATCATTTTAGGAGATTTAGGTTTAGCAGGTGTCATATTTGGTTGAGCTTTCATAATTGCTACCTTTTGATTGGTGATGTTTTAATCATAAAGGGTAAAACCTTGAAAGCCAAGGTGTGTATGGGTTTCAAATACTATGAGTTTGATATGCGTTTAAGATGCGTTTGGTTCGCGATCGCCAGTTATAATACTTAAAAGGTTTGTAATTTGACTATGGCGGGAATCGCAGCATCTGAGGCTGGAATCGAAAAAGCAAAAATAGCTCTCATAGACAAAGGCTGGAGTCGCAAAGACTTAGCCGATCGTGTTTTAATGGGAGAAGACAAAAGTCTAAAGATAGGTATTGATATTCAAACAGTTAATAATTTTTTCAAGCAGAAGCGTGTCAGCCCGCAGTGTTTTGTTGGAATTTGTAAGGCTTTAGGATTGGATTGGCAAGACATTACAAATCCCAATACAACTACGCGGGGCCCAGAAACCGGGTTTTTTCACGACAATACTTCGTTGCAGTCGATAGATTCGGTGAAAAACCCGGTTTCTTCGATCGCAGTTGATAATTCCAACCACAACAATCCGTTTATTCCCCAACATGGCAAGATAGACAATCCGCGATTTTTCTTTGGCAGACAACGAGAAATACGGCGGGTGTTTGAGACGCTGAATGGTGGTAGTAGTGTAGCAATTATTGGCGAAAGGGCGATCGGCAAAAGTTCCCTCCTACAAGCCCTTTACCGAGAAACCCCAACTGAACTCCGTCATCCGCGCCAACCCATTTACCTTAACTTAAATAATGTTTATGATGAACATGACTTTTACGATGCTTTGTGTGGCGAAGCGGGTATCGAGACAGTCAAAGGATATCAACTAAAACGGGCTTTATAATCGCACCGATTCCTGTTGCTTTTAGATGAAGTCGAGAAAATGACCTGGGATGGATTTACGAACCAAGTACGCGGCCAATTGCGGGGTTTGGCGGAGGGAACCGATGCACCATTGCGTTTAGTTGTCGCCGCCTGCACCTCTCTCGATACACTGTTTCCTGACAGTCAAGACAAAAATATGACATCTCCTTTCAAAGGAATTTGCATTGAGGAAAATCTGAAGCAATGGGATGAAAAAATCAGCCGCGAATTTATTATTAGTCGCCTCCAGGCTGACTGGTTAACACCTGTTGACAAACCCGTGAGTTTTACAGAGGCAGAAATTGTGGAGTTAATTGCCGAAAGTAACGGCTATCCTCAGAAATTGATGCAATTGTGCTATCAAACTTACGATCGTTATCTCAATGATTCTAAATCACCCTAAAATATTATATAAAATATGATAGATCCGCAATCGCACAATCCAATATCTCGTAGGGGCAGGTTCACCAACAATAATCGCCTAAAACAGACAATCTCATAAACCTGCCCTCCCCAGCCAAGATTCACTAGACTATATAAATTGATAGATATGCGATCGCACAATCCAATATCTCGTAGATACTGTCTTGATCTGTCAAGGGGTAGCAAGTAAATAAGTTGGATCGAAAGGCTTTTGGGACTTTAAAATACCAAAAGCCAAATGCACCAACTTC
>NZ_JAEQCB010000159.1:0-24468 GCF_020738785.1 Microcoleus sp. PH2017_05_CCC_O_A
GCCACAAGCTTGAGGGTCTAGAGGGATATTTGAATGTCCCACTGTCGCCCTTTTGGGTGGGCCCGAATCCCCGTCGCTTTAGCCCTGGGGAGGTTCAAACCACAGCCTCTACCGAGTTACTGAGAGTCGGGTTTTTGAAGGTTGGTCGATCGAATCCAAGCACCCCTAAAAGAGCCCTCTGGCGGTAGAGGCAAAAATATGAAATACTGGGGGGATGGAGTTTTCTGAAGTTTAATCTATTGCCTCAGTTAGCTCCATATTGCTAAAATGTGATATTTAGATTAACTTCTTTCTACAATTATTAGGTCTAAGTTCTATGACAAACTTAATGAACCGCCTTTCTATTTTTGTGGACGGGAACAATATGTTCTACGCTCAACAAAAGAACGGCTGGTTTTTTGATCCACGCAGGGTGCTCGAATATTTCAAAACTTCGCAGCCAAATGTCATCTTGATCAATGCTTTCTGGTATACGGGTTTGAAAGACCCCCAAGATCAAAGGGGATTTCGAGATGCTTTGATCAGTCTGGGTTACACGGTTCGCACTAAGATTCTTAAGGAATATTACGATGATGCTTCGGGCCGATATTCTCAAAAGGCTAATTTAGACATAGAAATTGTGGTTGATATGTTTAATACGGTGGATCAGTACGACCAAGTTGTGCTATTTAGCGGGGATGGAGATTTTGAGAGGGCGATCGAGCTATTGCGATCGAAAAATACTCACATTACTGTGGTATCTACCGAAGGAATGATTGCTAGAGAATTGCGAAATGCTACTGATAGGTATATAGACCTAAATGAAATTAGGGAACATATTGAGAAAATGGATTATTAGTCAGTTGACAGTTGACAGTTGACAGTTGACAGTTGACAGTTGACACCCGAACCAGTCCGATTTCATTAATCATTAGTTATTGGTCATCAGTCATTAGTCAGGCGTTATGGGTTATTGATTATTAATTATTCGTTATGGGCGCGAAACACCAGACTGGTGACTGGCACTAATTGCCCAGAATAGGGGACAAGTAAAAATCAGGACAACACTTTTTTAGAGCTATGAAAACTCAACCAAGTCAAGACCGGATTATTATTTTTGATACGACTTTGCGGGACGGAGAACAATCTCCGGGGGCATCTTTGAATGGGGACGAAAAGCTAACTATTGCCCGTCAGTTAGCGCGATTGGGCGTGGATGTGATTGAAGCAGGTTTCCCTTTCACTAGCACGGGAGATTTTGAGGCTGTCCAAAAAATAGCTCGGACTGTTGGGACGGAAGATGGGCCGACAATTTGCGGTTTGGCAAGGGCGCGCAAGCCGGATATTAAAACAGCAGCCGAGGCGATTAAACCAGCGGTAAATTCGCGAATTCATACGTTTCTGGCTACGTCTGATATTCACTTGGAATATAAGCTGAAAAAGACGCGGGCTGAGGTTCTGGAAATTGTGCCGGAAATGGTGGATTATGCTAAGTCTTTTGTGGATGATGTGGAGTTTTCGCCGGAGGATGCTTGTCGTTCCGATCGCGAATTTTTGTATCAGGTTCTAGAAAGGGCGATCGAGGCCGGGGCGACTACTGTGAATATTCCCGATACTGTGGGCTACACAACTCCCAGCGAGTATGGGGATTTGATTCGGGGAATTAAGGAAAATGTGCCGAATATCGATCGGGCAATCATCTCGGTTCACGGTCACAATGACTTAGGATTGGCGGTTGCTAACTTTTTGGAAGCTGTAAAAAATGGCGCCAGACAGTTGGAATGCACGATTAACGGGATTGGGGAACGGGCGGGAAATGCGGCGCTGGAAGAGTTGGTAATGGCGCTTTACGTGCGGCGTCAATATTTTAATCCGTTCTTGGGAAGACCTGCGGATTCTGACGAACCCCTGACAAATATTGACTCGCGCCAAATCTACAAAACTTCGCGCTTGGTTTCCAATTTGACTGGGATGTTGGTGCAGCCAAATAAGGCGATTGTGGGAGCAAATGCTTTCGCTCACGAGTCGGGAATTCACCAAGACGGGGTGCTGAAAAATAAGCTGACATACGAGATTATGGACGCTGAGTCGATCGGCTTAACGGAAAATCAAATTATCTTGGGCAAATTATCCGGCCGCCACGCATTTCAAACTCGGTTGAAAGAGTTGGGTTTTGAAATGGCAGATGATGAGCTAAATAAGGCTTTTGTCAAGTTTAAAGATTTAGCCGACAAGAAAAAAGAGATTACCGATTGGGATTTGGAGGCGATCGCCAATAACGAAGTCCACCAA
Source organism: Microcoleus sp. PH2017_05_CCC_O_A (assembly GCF_020738785.1). Classification (NCBI taxonomy): domain Bacteria; kingdom Bacillati; phylum Cyanobacteriota; class Cyanophyceae; order Oscillatoriales; family Microcoleaceae; genus Microcoleus; species Microcoleus sp. PH2017_05_CCC_O_A. The sequence continues at coordinate 2,272 of NZ_JAEQCB010000159.1, forward strand.
GCTCCCGAACTTTTCCGGTTAGAATTGGTACAGGTTTCCTGCGGGGACAAATCGCGGCCGACAGCCACGGTTACTGTGCGGAATCCGGCGGGCGAAGAATTGACCGATGCTGCGATCGGCACCGGCCCTGTAGATGCGATTTACAGGGCGATTAACCGCGTGGTAAACGTACCAAACGAGTTGATCGAGTTTTCTGTACAATCGGTAACAGCGGGCATAGATGCGATCGGCGAAGTAACAATTCGCTTGCGCCACGAAGGGAAAGTATTTTCTGGACACTCAGCCAATACTGACATCATCGTCGCCTCCGCCGAAGCATACATCAGCGCCTTAAATCGGCTGTACGTGTCATTGCAGCCTAATCCTGAAAAATCCTCCGAACAGCCAACTGCGATCGCAAATCAAGTTGTCGCAGAAGCACAGCGCTGATAAATTGATTCTCAGCCATCCTTGCTAAAATACACCGCAGGCGAACGCCCATCGAAGCAGATAAATCTCAATAAATCTGCGTTAATCCGCGTTCATCTGCGGTTTCATTTTTTTTACCAACAACAAACATTAAAAAAATGCAAGACGAAACTTTAAAAAAAGAGCGACAATTCCACGATGCTTGGGCATCCACAATCGATGTTGACGGCATCCGTGTCAACGATTACTTTGAAGCTTGCACCGCCCCAGAAAATAGATTCATCGTCCAGCACATGGGCGATGTCACGGGTAAACGCCTCTTGGATTTAGGCTGTGGCGCCGGAGAAAATAGCATTTATTTTGCGAAGAAAGGTGCACATTGTGTGGCGGCTGATTATTCTGAGGGCATGGTGGAAGTGGCCATGAAATTGGCAGAGATAAATGGCGTAACAATCGAAGGTTGTACGGTGAATGCCATGGCGCTGGATTTCCCTGACAATAGTTTTGATATTGTTTACGCTTCTAATTTGCTGCACCATTTGCCGGAACCAGAAAAAGCGATTCGCGAAATGTACCGCGTCCTGAAACCGGGCGGCAAAGCTTGTTTTTGGGACCCGATGAAGCACAATCCAGTGATTAATGTTTACCGCAGAATGGCGACCGAGGTGCGGACTGAGGATGAAACTCCTTTGGACATTAATATTGTCAAACTTGTCAAGTCTTTGTTTTCGGAGACGGCTTACGATACGTTTTGGTTGACATCGTTGTGGATTTTTTTACGCTTTTATTTGATTGAAAAAGTGCATCCGAATGATGAGCGTTATTGGAAGAAGATTATTATCGAACAAGAGAGATTGAAGCCGGAATATTCTCGTTTGGAAGGGTTGGATGGGTTTTTGAAGAAGTTGCCTTTGATGAAGCGGTTGGCTTGGAATTTGGCTGTGGTGGCAACGAAGTAATACCAATTTAATGTGAAGTTGCATATATCTCGATCCCCCTAAATCCCCCTTAAGAAGGGGGACTTTGAGCGCTTCCTGTCCCACCCTACAACCAGGGGGGCTAGGGGGGATCGGAATTCTATGCAGCCTCATAAAAAACTGGTATAAGATGATTTTAGTGGTAGGGTGCGTCAGTTTTGAGATGATAAATCACCACCGAAAGTATGATTCTGACGCACCATTGGCGATCGGGTGTGTCAGTTTTGAGATTGTGGGTTTGTAGCAAAAATAATCGTAGCTGACGCACCCTACTTCAAGCTATAAAAGAAGTACAATAAGTCTAAGCATTTAATTAAGAGGCTAATTATGCCAGAAACTATTACTGCTGTCTACGAAAACGGAGTTTTTCGACCCTTGAGTTCCGTGTCTTTCCAAGATGGGGCAACTGTACAAATTAACATTGTAGCTGATGTTTCGCTGGAAGAATTGAAGGACGATCGCGAAAAGGCGATTAAGTTGATGGATGTACGAGGATTGGTGCGTTTTCCCAAAAAACAGAATAAGCTCGATCGAGGCGAATTAATCAAACGCGAGCAGCAGTGGCGCGAATTGATGAAAAAAATGGAACCGCTACCAGGTAAGCCTCTGTCAGAAATCATTATCGAGGATCGTGGCCCGTGGTAAATGCTTATTTTCTCGATACTAGCGCTTTAGTCAAACGATATGTGCCTGAAATAGGCAGTGACTGGATTTTATCGATTACTGATCCTGCTACCAACAGCGATTTAGTTATTAGCCAGATTACTTGGGTGGAGGTACACAGCGCCTTTGCACGCCGTCTGCGGGATGGAAGTTTGTCTGCGGAGCGCTTTGATTTAATTGTGCAAAAAGTTAGGGAGGATTTTGAAAATGAATACCGAGTCATAGATATAAATCCAACTTTGATAGAAACAGCCACCGAATTGGTGATTCAGCATCCGCTGCGGGCTTATGATTCTGTGCAGTTAGCATCAGCTTTGCGGTTTCAATCTACTCTCATTTCGGTGTCGGAAACTCAACTGGTTTTTGTTTCGGCTGACAACAGACTGCTGAATATTGCTCAGTCTGCCGGATTGGCGATCGACAATCCTAATAATTATCCATAATCAAACGGTTGGTAGTGAGGAATGCGAGTCCTCCGATAGATGCGGACTGAAGTCCTCACTACGAACCTGATGCGGACTGAAGTCCTCACTACGAACCTGGTTATCTAGAGGATTTCTTTCAAGGTTTTAAGTAATATTTGATTCTGTTCTTCTGTACCTATACTAATTCGCAATTTATCGTCCAATCGCGGCTGATTGAAGTATCGAATCAATATTCCCCGTTCTTTGAGTGTTTGATAAATCCTTTCTGCATCGCCGTTGGGCGGCCTGACTAACAAAAAGTTGGTTTGCGATCGCCAAACTTCAAAGCCTAAGTCCTGGAAACTAACGGCTAGTTTTGCTCTGGAAGCCTTGATTTTGTCGGCGTTGGCTGTTTTGTGGTCTGAATCTGCGATCGCACTCGCCGCCACCGCATAGGCTATAGCATCAACATTGTAGCTGTCTTTGATTTTATTTAATTCAGCCAACAGTGCCGGATTTGCGATCGCAAAACCCAATCTCAATCCTGCTAGCGAATAACCTTTGGAAAGCGTTCTCAAAACTATAACATTACTGTAGTTTTTTGTCAACTCCAAAGCATTGTTTTCGGCAAAATCTACATAAGCTTCATCGATGACCAGAATGCCAGATAATTCTTGAGCAAGTTTCTCCAAATCTGCCACAGATATCGCTGTTCCCGAGGGACTATTTGGCGAAGCTACAAATGTCACAGAACCTTTAGCTGCTATTAGCAAATCGACGGGTAACTTGTAGTCATCGGGATAGGGAACTTCGACAAATTCTGCATCCTGAATTTCTGCCAGCGTGCGGTACAATACATAGGTAGGTGAGGGACAAACAACGGGTTTGCCAGCTTCGCCCACAGCACGAACTATCAAGTTTAATAAATCATCGCTGCCGTTACCTACCAAAATCCAATCGTCAGGAACCCCCAAGGCTTTACTAGCGGCGATGCGGAAAGTTTTACCAGTTGGATCTGGATAGCGCCGCAGCATTTCTGGGTCTATTTCCTGAAGCACTTTTAAGGCTTTGGGAGAAGGCGGATAGGGATTTTCATTAGAATTTAGTTTAATAATTTTTGTGCCTAGCGGTGGCTGTTCACCCGGCACGTAACCGGACATTTCGTGGATACTTTGGCGAAAATAATTCATCTATTAATTGAGTTTTGTGGAACAGGCAATGAGTTTTGTGGAACGGGCATCTTGCCCGTTCTCGATCGTGGTGCAAGATATCAAGTGATACAAATTATATCAAACAATTAGTGACAATCCGAGTTACACCCAAATCAATTAACTTTTGCATATGTGCGCGATCGTCCACCGTCCACGCTACAATGTCAACTCCTTGATTGCGGGTTTCTGGAATTAGTGCGGGGTTTTCCAATAAAACACGATACAGGCTGGTAATCAAGTTATCGCGATGGGCGACAGCTTGAGACAATTGAGTTTTATATGCTTCTAGATTAGCAACGATGTGTCCGATCGCCAAATCGCCATTTAGCCGCCGCACTTGTCCGAGAAATTTCTCGCTAAACGAGGTAATAACGCATTTTTCTTGAATTCCTGCACGGTGCAAAGTATTGACAAACTCCGCAACTTCTGTATCCGACCATTCGCAGTGAGGCTTGACATCAAAATAGAGAAATTTGTCAACATTCTTGAGGATAGCTAAGGCTTCTTTGAAGGTGGGGATTTTTTCCCGTGAAAATTCATCGCTGAACCATTTACCAGCATTGAGTTTCTGCAAGTCTGACAGGTTTGTTTCCCTGACTTTACCAGAAACTCCGGTGATTCTATCCAGCGTGGCGTCGTGGAAAACCACGGGCACACCGTCAGCCGATAGCTGGATGTCAAACTCGATCGAATCGGCTTTGCGGGCGATCGCCCTGGAAAATGCTGCTAAAGTGTTCTCAGGGGCGATCGCCGAAAATCCCCGATGTGCAATAATTTCTAAATTCACAGTGTTGCGCCCTCTAAAAAATCTGCCACGGTTTGATTGAAACTATCCGGTTGAGTCAAAAAACACCAGTGATTCCCCGGTACTTTGACAATTGTCAGATTTTGCAAGTATGTTTTGTAGGGCTGCATTTGCCAATCCATGCGATTTACGCCTGTTTCCGGCTGTACAAACAAAGTAGGAATATCAATATTTTCCGTTAAACCGGCAACTTCCATCACTTCGGTAAATATCTGATCTCTGGCGGGAATCACAAATTTACTTCCCCAACTTCCATCTAATTTTTGTTCGATTTGGTTTTGGAAGATCATTTGTTGCACTTCACTCCAACCTGCGTATTCTCCCGATTGTTTGGCGGCTGCTTCGGCTTGGGCCAAAGTTGCAAACGGGCCCATACATTTGAGACAGTCTAATTTGCGGTAAACTATTGGTAGACTGAGTTTCATCACAGCGGGCAGTTTGCTGATGAAGATTGGGTCTACTAAAATCATACTCGAAATGCGATCGCCATTCTGCCGCGCCCAAATTAATGTTAGTTTTCCCGTCCAAGAATGTCCGACAATATGGGCATTTTGCCAGTTGAGGTGTGCCATCAAAGCTTCCAAATCTGCGATCGCCCTTGCAAAAGTATAGCCGGTTTCCGGTTTGTCACTCTCTCCGTGGCCGCGCATATCTGGCGCTACAACATGATAGTGGTTCGACAAGTAATTGCCCAAGCTCGTCCAGACACACCCACTATCTGCTAAACCGTGCAACAGCAGCAAACGCGGAACTTTTTCTGTCCCTGTTTGTGAGTTCCATTCTAGATAAGAAAGTTCGATATCTGGTAATTTTAAACTGTGGCGTGCAGGCATATAGAATAAGTTGAAAAACCCATTTTTTGACTAATTTCATGAATACGCAAAAGGTTTGTAGTGAGGACTTTAGTCCGCATCCATAAACTAGGACTAAAATGCTCACCAAAAAACTTGCTAGCAAACCAATGACTCCGAGCCAATAGGTTGCTGATACCAAACATCATCAGGGAGCATCTCATTGTTGCAAAAAATATTTTTTATTGTAGTGCGAGCGTCCCCGCTCGCGAGTATTGCAGGACTCGCGAGCGGGGACGCTCGCACTATTAAATGCAAAACTGAGATGCTCCCCATCATCATCCTAAATTTTACCTTTTAAACTCAACAAAATAAACTGAGTTTTCTGAGCTTCCTCAAAATTATCATCGCTCACCAAAACCACACTTTGGCTACCATCTGGCAAACGCGGGCCGAGAGTCATTCCCTCTAAATTGTACAGCGGAATTCCGAGTTCATTCAAGTCTAATAGTAACTTTTTCCTCACAGGTTCAACCATTCCCAGTGGCCCCTTAAAACTTTCTATTCTAGAAGTATCTGTCGCCGCCCCAACAGCTACTTGATAAATTTTAGCACCGTATCCCGATATCCCAAAGGAACGCTCTAAACTCAAAAATTGACCTCCACCAATCGTTACCAATTCTGTTAATCCGTTCAAAACAGTCATCGGAACTTCGTCTAGCTGGTAAAGATTTTCCGAGACTAATTGCGGAGTTTTATCGACGATGATATAATGTAAAAGACGGAGTTTGCTTGCCTGTTCTGGGTCTAAATCTTGAATTAACGGCGCTGCTGTCGCTGCAAACAACCTAAACGGATCTAAACCGCCCGGACTAAAGGTTTCTGGGTCGATACTCAAGGATTCAAAACCTAAACTTTTCTGGACTCCTTGCTGTTGTTGTTCATCGTTGGTATCGGGGATGTAACGCTTGGGAATTGGCAAATTTCCTCGCAATTTCCCGGTAGTGAGGTCAAATTCTCCGACAAAAGGAGGGCTGGCTTCGCTGGCGACAAATACTGAATTCCGTGGAGACAGGGCGATACCTTCGGGATTGATGGAACCCCAAAGGAAGGTTTCACCGTCTGCTTTTTTGAGGGATGTAACGCCTTCAACAGAAACTTTTTCGAGGCTAATATTGGCTGGATCGCTGGATTTAAGATCGAGTCGGAGACTGTAAAATCTGGCTTCTCCGTTTTCGCTTTTGTCGTCGGAAAGGGCGTAAAAACGATAAGCCTTGGAAGTAACACCACTAATACCTTTGGCGTCGTAGGTGATGCCTGATAAACCGCCGACTGGCGATCCTTCAAAGTTGATTTTTGGCAATTGGTACTCGCCCAAAAAGCCTAGGGATATTTCAGGAAAAGAGCGATCTCTAGCAACGGCGGGAGGGGCCGCGCAAGCTGTGCATACAGTTAGGAAAATTAGAGCTAAACTGAATAGGCGCAAAATGCGTTGGCGAAGCCCGCCCCTACGGGGGCTACGCCAACGAAGAGGATCGCCCAAAGCCTGTAAATTCCAATAATTGCTCAGTGCGGTAAGTTTTATTTTGTTGCTATTGTTGAACAGTTGGCTTGTGTGCCATCTTTGTGACATAATTTATACCGTTTTGTAAGTATGCAAAACTTGATGTTTCGTGCAGGGCTGCCGAATGGTGGCAACCAAATTTTAAGAATGAGAAATTCTTTGCCAATTGGGTGCTTGCTTTGGTTGTGGCTGTGTGCTGGTTCAATTGCTAGCGCCCAAACTAATCCACCACCCCTCGATCAATTTTCTCCTAATCCTCTAGAACTTACCACACCCGATCCCCTAAAACCCGCTACTGAATCTTTGAGTAGCACTCAGCGGGAGGATCTGAGTGCAGCTTTGGAAAAGCTAAGCTTAGAAGCAGCGGCTAAACTGCAAGCTGGAGATGGGGCTGGTGCTTTTGATATTTGGTTTCGAGAATTGCGACTGCGCCGATATCTTGGCCCGGCGGCGGAAATTGCTGCTTTGAGTCGGGTGGGAAGTGTGGCTTGGAGTAGCAATAAAAACCTGGAACTTCAGCTTATTACTAAACGGCTGCAAGCAATTCACAAACAAGTTAAATCGCAAGTGCCGGTAAATACTGAGTTGCTCCCGGCTTTAGCTGCGGCTTTTGGGCAGGTGCGCGCTAAAGGCCCGATCGTAGAAGTTTACCAACAAATCCTCGAAAATGCGCGCCAAAATCAAGATATATTGGCTCAGGGTCAGACTTTAAAGGCGATCGCACTTGTTCACATCAATTGGCTGAGTTACGATAAAGCGGCTCCCGTGTATGAGGAATTGGCAACTTTAATTCAGGAAAACCGCGCTGTATTTGCTGCTAATGCTGCTGTACCAAATTCTGCTGTAACGGCGGGAAATGGCGCGCCACCACAGCCTGTAACTCCTCCGACTGAGGTGGATACTCTGAGACAGTTAGCCTACGTTTACCAACAGTCGAAACAGCCCCTAAAGGCGATCGCAGCCCGGGAAAAACTAGCATCTGTGTATGTCAACCTGCAAAACCCGGCTGCGATACCACCGCTCAAAATTGCGATCGGCACCGATTACCAAACTATAGGTCAAATCAACTTAGCAGCTCAATACTATCAGGAAGCCTACAATTTAGCCGTTCCCATTCAACAGTACGCCCAAGCTAGCGAAGCTTTGGATAAATTAGCACTGCTTTATCGATCGCAAAAACAGCTAGAACCGACTGTGCGAATCTATCAAATGCAGTTGTTGTTGGAAGAACGGGCTTACAATTGGTACGGATTGATGAGTGCTTACGACAATCTCGGTCAAGTTTATCAGGAAATGAAGGATTACAAGAAAGCTTTGGAAGCTTATCAGAAGGGGTTGGAAGTGGCTAAAAGATTGGGACACAGAAAAGAGTATTTTGACAAGAAGATTATTAAGGTTAACAAGCAATTGCAACGGACTTCGTAGTTGTCCGCAGACAATAATGCTAATTTGTGATTGTGATGCGAGTAATTTAGGGAACATCTCAGTTTGGTATTTATAGTGCTGTCCCCGATCGCGTATTGTACAATACGCGAGCAGGACAGCACTCAAAGAAAAATGCTTTTTACAAAAATCAGATTCTTCCTACGAAGATACTGCGGACTTGTAAGTTTCTCGAAAAATAGAATAATACAATACATCAAATTCGTAATAACGAGCATTTTTTTCATATTTCATGCCAACTTTCTGTATCACCCGCTGGGAGGCGATATTTTCCGGGCGGGCGATCGCAACTATTCTCTCCAACTTTAATATGTTAAATCCATAGTTTAGACTAGCAAAAGATGCTTCCGTCACCAATCCTTGATTCCAATAAACTTTATCAAACGCATAACCAAGTTCCACTTCCGGTGTTTTGTCCAGAAAAGCAAGTCCGCAGCGGCCAATCATTTTACAATCTATTTTATGTACTAAAGCCCACATTCCGAAGTTGTGTTCTTCCCAACGTTGGAGCATAGCATGAATGGCGCTTTCTGTTGCTTCTCTAGTTCTAACTCCTGTCAAGTATTTCATTGTTTCCGCATCACTGTAAATACGGTACAGATCGTCTAAGTCATCTGGCGTAAATTGCCTCAGATACAATCTGGCCGTTTCTATTTGTTGCATGATGGACAATCACTATTCTAGCAGGAAAATTGAAGGCATATCCTGGGGGTTCATCTCTATGAGTGCAAGGGCGAAGCATTTCGGCAAACAATTTGTTAGTCATAACCAGAGATTTATTGCCGAAATGCTTCGCCCCTACGAATATATTTGCATAAAGTGAGATGCACCCGAGGCTTGTAACAAATAGATGGGTAAAAGCAAGGTAACTCACACCCTACAAAACTACTTTACTCCTATCTTTGCTACTAGCGTTTTGCAGTTTTCAACTAAACGAATGAACTCTGCCCGATAGCCTTCCTTGTCTTCACCTTTCGCCTGACTCTGCGTAATTAACTGACTCACTGTCTCATTGGGGTTTTTGTAACGCAACTTTACCTGCATCAATTCATCAGTTTGAGAGGTAGAAGCAGTGGCTGGATTCGGTTGATATTTTAATGGATCGACCTCCGGCAATTTGACATCGCTGGCGACACCAACCGGAATAATTTCGTAAATTGCTGTTACCGAATGTCCCGCACCTAATTCACCTGCATCTTTTTTGTCATCGTTAAAGTCTTGATTTTGCAAAACTCTATTTTCGTAACCAACTAAACGGTAAGCTTGAACTTTAGCTGGATTGAACTCTACTTGAATTTTCACATCTTTGGCGATGGTAAATAGCGTGCCTCCCATTTGAGTGACTAGCACTTTTTTGGCTTCCAACAAACTGTCGATATAAGCATAATTGCCATTACCTTTATCGGCTAGCTGTTCCATTTTTGCATCTTGCAAATTGCCAGTACCAAATCCCAAGACGCTCAGAAAGACTCCTTGTTCTCGTTTTTCTTCAATCATCCGCACGAGTTCGCCATCGCTGGAAACGCCAACATTAAAATCGCCGTCCGTTGCCAGAATAACGCGGTTGTTTCCTTGTTTAATAAAGTTGTCTTTAGCAACTTTGTAGGCTAGTTGAATACCTGCTCCGCCTGCGGTAGAACCACCTGCTTCTAGCTTGTCAATGCTATCTAATATCTTTTCTTTTTGGTTGCCCGGTGTTGGAGGCAAGACTAACCCGGCGGCTCCGGCATAGACTACAATAGTGACGCTATCTTTGGCTCGCAATTCGCTGACGAGATATTTCAAAGATGCTTTGACTAACGGCAATTTGTCGGGCGAATTCATGGAACCGGAAACATCGATCAGAAATACGAGATTGTTCGGCGGTAAATTTTTGGTGGAAATGCTTTTTCCTTGCAAGCCAATGTGGACTAATTTGTGTTGGGGATTCCAGGGAGCATTGGCGACTTCTGTATTAATTGAAAAAGGTCGATCGCCCTTTGGCTGCGGATAGTCGTAGGTAAAGTAATTAATTAGTTCTTCGAGGCGCACTGCATCTTTGGGCGGCATCACGCCGCTGTTGATAAAGCGTCGGACATTGCTGTAGGATGCTGTATCGACATCGATGCCAAATGTGGAAAGCGGGTTGTTGCTAGCCCGCTGATAGGAGTTGTCATAAATGCGGTTGTATCCTTCGCGATCGAATTGTTGGGTTTGGGCGGGCAAGGCTGTGGTTGTAGGTGATGGTAGTGGAGTTACTGGCTGATTAATGCCGCCAAAATTTCTAGTTCTTAATGTATCTTGTCCTATAAGATTCCCAGAAGTGCGACTGTCAAGGTTAAGTCTCACTCGCTGAGGGGCTGTTTGGGGAGAAGGCGCTGGTAAAGGTACAGAATTGGGTTCTGAAAGGGGGGGATTTCGATTTTGTTCCAATTCACCACTACGAGCTTCTAATGCGTCAACTCTACCCCGCAGCGTCGCTAATTCAGGGGCGAATTCAGTCTGTAAACGTTGGACTATGGCTAAATCTTCTGGGCCGACTTTTGGCGTACCTGCTGCGATCGCCCGATCGACGTTTACCAAACAACTATTTAAACTTACCGCAAACTCAGAGCGTTTTAAAGGTCGATCGCCCAGAGTAGTACCAACTGGGGCGACAATCGGACAACTGTAGCGTTTTGCTAAGGATAGTAGTGCCTGAAAAGCCCAGCTACTCGGTGCAATGTCAGCCGATTGAGAGACATTTGTGGGAGTTGGTGCGTTGGTTTGGCGATCGACTTCCAGGGCGATCGCACTTTTAGGATTCATCCAGCAAAAAGTTAAAATTACTGGACTTAGCACCACTATTTGCAACAAAAGTTTACGCATAGATTTTTACTCCTGAGAATATTGCGATCGCGATATTGAATAACATACTACATCAGTTTCATAATAACGAGCGTTGTTTTCATATTTGAAACCAACTTTCTGCATCACCCGCTGGGAGGCGATATTTTGGGGGCGGGCGATCGCAACTATTCTCTCCAACTTTAATATTTCAAATTTTGTCTGGCTAAAAATATTTTAGTTGGGTTTCGTTTGAGGTAAAATATTAGAGTCTTGCGATCGCATAATATACTCGATCGCGACCGCAATCGTCAAAATTATGCTGGTATTTCATCCCCACTTTTTCCATTACCCGCCGCGAGGATCTGTTTTCGGTATCTGCAACTGCAACAACTTTGTCTAGTTTCAATACTTCAAATCCATACTTGAGCGTCGCCGCTGCAACTTCCGATGCTAAACCTTTCCCCCAGTATGCTTTTGCTAACACGTAACCGACTTCTACTTCAGGTGTTTTGCCTAAAAATCTCAGCCCCCCGTCCCCGATCAATTGGTTATTTTGTTTGTTGACAACAGCCCACAAACCGAAACCATGTTTTTCCCAATCTCCGATTATCTGAAATAAATCTGCTGCTGTTTCTTCTTTATTTCTGACGCCTTCGCTCAGATACTTCATCACTTCCGCATCGCTGTAGATGCGGTACAGCTCATCTAAATCGTCTGGAGTAAATTGTCTCAGATACAATCTAGGTGTTTCTATCTGTCGGGACAAAGAATTTACTGTAGCTGTAGAAGATTCCATGATTTAACTGACTGTATTTGCTACAATTATTGCTTGGATATATTCTACAGGTTTTCTGCTTAAAGACCGATCGAACTTCCAGCGCCCACCCGCGCTACAAGCTGCGGAGCAAAAAAGCTCACTATCCTGAGCAAAAGCCCCCTAATTTACCAGCAGGCTCGCTTCTGCAATCTAAAATCTAAAATCTAAAATCTAAAATCGAATGACCATTTCCTCACCAGTAGCAGACACCGAAAACCAACCCCGCCGCGATACAGACTGGCGGTTATTCCTGAGGTTGGCATCTTACGCAACCCGCAGCAAACGCTTGCTGATTATTTCGATCGCACTATTAGTACCGCTAGCAGTCTCAGGAGCAATTCAACCGATTCTGATCGGACAGGCAATTTCGGTAATTCGAGCAGAACCTACCTATCAATTTTTACAGGGATTGCCTTTATCTACTGCATTAAATGTTTTGGCAGTCTTGCTGATGCTAACTATAACATTTAGATTGGGACTGCAATCAGTTCAAGGATATTTAGTCACAAAAGTAGGGCAAATTATTACTACTGATATTAGAAATGATTTGTTTGTACACGTCACCTCGCTAGCGGTGCGATTTTTCGATCGCACTCCAGTAGGCAGATTGATGACGCGCCTCACCAGTGACGTGGAAGCTTTGGGAGAGGTTTTTTCCTCAGGGGCGATCGGGATTGTCAGCGATTTATTTTCAATATTAGTAATTGCCATTTTCATGTTTACCATGCAATGGCAACTAGCTTTAATGTTGGTATTAATGATGATCCCAATTGCCGCCATAATCATTTATTTCCAGAACCAATTTCGCATAGCAAATTACACCACCAGAGAAGAACTTTCCGATCTCAACGCCCAACTGCAAGAAAACCTGACGGGTATTGGCGTAGTGCAGCTATTCCGCCGGGAAAGATTCAACTCAGAATTGTTTAACGTTACCAATAAATGCTACATTAAAGCAGTTGATAAAACTATCTTTTACGACTCAGCCGTATCTGCAACATTAGAATGGATTGCTTTAGTGGCGATTGCAGCCGTTTTGTGGATGGGCGGTCAAAGCCTTCTGCAAGGTACAATTAACTTTGGTACTCTGTCTGCATTCATTTTATTTGCTCAGCGTCTCTTCGATCCGCTGCGGCAATTTGCCGAGAAATTTACGGCTATTCAAGCAGGATTTACCGCAGTCGAACGGATTAGCGATATTCTCAACGAACCGATCGAAATTAAAGATCCAATTAGCGGGGCGAAGGAAGAAGGAAAATGGAAGAAGGAAGAAGGAAGAGGGAAGAAGGAAGAAGGAAGAGGGAAGAGGGAAGCAGGAAGAAGGGAATATTATTCGCCGTTGCTGATGGCCGGTCATCCAGAGGCACTTGCTTATAATTTATCTTCAAATGAGCCAGAATTGGTAGAAAGTAATCAAACTCCTGTAACTTCTGAATATCGCCTATCAGCTAACAATCAAAAATCCCTAGTTGCTCATGCCCAATCAAAGCAAGCTGCATCCGGAGAAATCCAATTTGACAATGTGTGGTTTCCTTACAAAGAAAACGAATATGTTCTGCAAGACCTCAATTTTACCATCAAATCCGGCGAAAAAGTAGCATTAGTTGGCCCTACTGGTGCAGGCAAAAGTTCGATCATCCGTCTCTTGTGCCGCCTTTACGAGCCCACCCGAGGACGGATTCTGATCGATGGTATAGATATTCGCGATTTACCTCAAGCAGAATTGCGGAGACACGTAGGTGTTATTATTCAAGATGGCTTTCTATTTGCTGGCGATGTGAAGAGCAATATTAGCCTTGGCGAAAGTTACTCGATGGAGGAGATTCGAGCAGCAGCAGAAAAGACGAATGTTGCTCGTTTAATTGAAGAATTACCTCAAGGTTATGACACGCAATTGCGGGAAAGGGGAACGAATCTTTCGGGGGGACAAAAGCAGTTGTTAGCGTTTGCTCGCGCCGCCATTCGCAACCCCAGTATTTTAGTGCTCGACGAGGCGACTGCTAGTTTGGATGTGGGAACGGAAGCTTTGATTCAAGAGGCTCTGGAGCGTTTGATGGCGGACAGAACGGCTATAATCATTGCTCACAGGCTCTCGACTATCCGAAATGTCGATCGCATTTTGGTGCTCAAACGCGGGCAGTTAGTAGAGTCTGGCAGCCACGAAGAGTTGTTGCAACAAGAAGGTTTGTATGCTAGTTTGTACAAGCTGCAAATGCTGGGAAGTTAGACAGTTGACGGTTGACGGTTGACAGTTGACAGTTGACAGTTGACAGTTGACAGTTGACAGTTGACAGAAGGAAGTAAGGAGAAAGGAATATTTTTCCTAAAGTCGGCAGATTTGCGGTTTTAGATTTTAGATGAGAGAACAAATCTGAAATCTAAAATCTGAAATCTAAAATCGGATTACCTGCCAAAAATTATTTTCCCAAGGGTTTGTGGCAGGTGAGTGATGTGTTGAAAAAGTTGATTTGGCCCGATACCAAACAATAACTGCATCGCCAGCACAATTGCTGCTAGAGCAATCGCTGTACCAACGCTGGCTTTCAATACTTTAAAAGCCCAATTAAATACCAGCCAAGAAACAAGTAAGGAAGCAATTAAGATAATTAACTCTATTGGCATATAACATTTTTAACTCTTATTTTTAATTCAAGCAATACTACCGCGCTTCCGGGTTTCCTTATTAGAAATACCGACATTTTTTAAACCTGCTTTAATCATTTGCTGCTCTAACAAAGCAAAAAAGCTACTTCGATCGCCTCCGGTGACTACTGCTTGGTTGTGGGCTTCTGCTAGCGTCACGGGATAGCCGCCGCCTTTGTGTACTTGAGCTAGCATCATTCCTAAGGCTAAATCTAGCTCTGTCTTATCTTGTGCTACCCATTCCGGAACTTCTATTCTAGCAATTTCTGTGCCAACATGAACATAACAAAAATAGATGGGATTGAGACCGTATAAATCTAAAATTCGAGCGTGGGATTTCCACAACGGGCTTCTTTGTCCGGGTAGCAGGATTGTGGCCCACAAGACGGAATCTCGTAGGGGTTCAAATTCTTGACAAGGTGCTTTTTCATCGAAAGCACTGGTGGCAGAAAATCCGACGTTGGGGCAGTTTGTCATGCAGTCTGGTACTTCGTGGGTGCAAGCTTGAAACCGCAAAAAAGATAAGCTTTCGGTGCTGCGAGAAGCGCTCAAGTATCCTAATAGGGGAATTTTTGCTACGCGCAATTTGTCCCAAGCTTCTAAAATTGGTTGCAAAATTCGATCGCGCGCTTCGCTAGGTAACTGTTCCAAAAACCAATAAATCAGGGAACCATCTACCATTGCCAAAGTTGGCGCGGGTAGTTGATTGTCGTTAAATTTTGCCCAATTGCAGCCCATTTCCGCGAGGGCGATGGCTTCGGAAACGGCGCGCCGGTATCCCATCCACTCTTCGGTTCTAATTCCCCACTGGCGCGAAGCATACAAGTCTTCTGGTTTGTAGAAAACTTCGGGCACGCTGTCTAATACTGGGTGGCGGCTTTGGCCGTAGTGCAGCATGACTGTACCGACGTTGATCAGGTAGCAGTAGGCGATTTCGTGATGGCTGGGTGAAATTTGCGATCCGTCTGTGGCGAAGACTGTGTGGGCGGCGGGCGGTGCGGTGATGTAGGTGCGATCGGACAATGGCTCGATCGGCGTGGCTGCATTGAATAAAGTGCGATCGCTCCAACTCTCTTGCAATTCTACCAATTTTTCTTGTCCCACTGCCGCCTGTTCCAGCAAATTCTGAGCCACTTGCAAACGCTGGCGAGCCGCCAAAGCCTCCACATTCAAATGCTGGCTCATTCCCTGCATTGCTTTGGCTGCTTTAGTTAAATCTAGCATTGGTTTTAAGTCTCAGATTGGTGCGATCGTTCGGAATGCGAAAATAAGGACTAAAGTCCTCACTACGAACCTATTTTATTACAGTCACCGACAAAAAAAAATCGATTTTTTTTGTCGGTATGCTTGATTTTTTGGGGAATTCCTGTTATATTTATATCATAATGGGAATATGTTTAAAAATATTATTTTTGCAACCATCCCATTATATAAAAATACCATACCAGCGCCGCAAAAGTCAACAAAAAAAGTGTAAAATTTGGGGATTTTTTTTGACTCTGCTAAGCGAAAAAAAATCTCCCTCCCAACAAGTCTAAGATCAACATTCGTCAGGCAGCCAATCGACAAAATCTCCGGCAAACTGCGACAGAGAAAGCAATTGAACAGGTGGATTTTGAGCCACAGATTCCCGTTCTGCCAAAGTATTGTAACCCCAGTCAGCCAAAAACAACCTCACCTGAGATAAATCCGGCTGCTGCTTCACCGAGACCAAAGTTTTTAACCGATCTTCCACAAACCAAATAGTCGTATCTTTGCCAGAAGCTGCCAAAAATTCCCGCAATATTTGGTGTTTCGGCTTGTTGTATTCCTTGCCAAAAATTAACTCCGACGGCATTTGTACGCCCGCTAGCTGCAAGAGTTCCCGCACAAAACGGCCTTCCTTGGTGGTGACGATCGCGACTTTGACCGAACTATCCTGTAACGAGTGCAGGCGATCGGCTATTCCGGGATAAAAGCGGTGCAAAGACAGCCACCCAGCTAAATCCTCAGCAATCCAATTATCGCGTAGTCCGTCTAACATTGCGCCGACAGACTGGGGTTTTAAATTATTTTCGGTCAATAACTGCGGGACAATGTTTGGCCAGTCTAGCAAAATTTGCTCTTCGGTAATTCCTGTCAGCAGTGCGCGAATCAGCAGGGGCATTTCCCAACCGGTTTCGATGGCTGGCCTCACTCGGTAAAAACTCAAAGCTAAATCTGCATCGGGGACTATTTCGACTGATTGCCAGATTTGGCAGTAGGTACGCCAAGCGGTTTGGAAATATTCGATTAGTCCGTCACAAATTACACCGTCAAAATCAAGGGCGAGAATTGTTGGAGAGTTATTAGTCATCAAGCGAGTTTAGATTTTAGATTTTAGATTTGGCTAAATAGTCTCGATTAAAAAGACTGAACTAGCGGTTTATAGGCAATCGATTCTAGTTTTTGGGAGTTCAACAATTGCGTCCACTCTGCTTTCAGCATCGGATCGTCAGGAGCTTGTCGCCGCATTTGGGCTAGGGTAGAAATAGTATCGTACCAAATCCCATTTTTAGCATAGGCGATCGCCCTTGAGAGTTTCCTGCGGTGCAATGCGCTGCACGAACCCTTTAACATAATAGTCCGAAGAGCGATCGTCAGGATCGCAAGCCACCAAAAACCACCACTGATATCGCTTCTTAACCTCAATAAATGTTTGGCGATCGGTTTTTTTAGGAATATTGACCTCAACTATCCCGGGCTTGTCAACTTTGAAAGTAGTTTTGTAAACCTCGGTTAGTTTTTCATCGTCAGTTTGCAAAATAAACTCGACTTGAGTCGAATTGAGAGAGACATAGGCAAAGAATGTCGGCGACTCTGTGAGGGTTAAGCCGATATTAGTTGGAGGCATTAAAGGAATAATAGATAAATCCACCGGACAGGGGGAGAGGAACGCAGGTGTTCCTCGTCGGTTGTCGGGGGTTATTAAATCTGGAGGTCTAAAATTAATATTCTGACTCAGCAGAATTGGTGCAGGGACAGCCTGCATCGGTGGCACTAAACTGGGGAGAGTAAGTGCGATCGCAAATGCGGCGATCGCCAGTGCAACCCCATTTAGAAAACGTTTCATTTTTTAACGGCATAACAGGAATGTTGGGCCTGGCATTTTTACTCATCCCTGGGAGTTTGAATCGCAGCGGGCGATCGGCTTAATTTGTCAATCTTCAGATTCTCATAAGAAGGACAAATTAAGCCTTGAGAAATAGGGAGGCTTAAAAAGACTGAACTAGGGGTTTATCGGCGACTGCTTCGAGTTTTTGGGACTTCAACAATTGCGTCCACTCAGTCTTCAGCCGCGCATCATCGGGTGCGACACTACGCATTTGGGCTAAAGTCGCCAGAGTCTCGTACCAAATGCCATTTTTAGCATAAGCGATCAGCTTCGCCCTCGGGTCGGGATTTGCCAAAGCGCTCTTGAGAGTTCCTTGCGGTTCAACTCGCTGCATCCATCCTTTAATAATATAATCTCCCGATCGTTCCTGAGGATCGCAAGCCAGTGCAAACGACCAGACATATCGCTTACCAACCTCAATATTTTTTGTCTTACCTTTGTCAGAAAGGCTAACTCCCACAATTCCAGCTTTGTCAACTTTTAAACTAGATTCGTAGACTACTTCGGATTCATCTTCGTTTAGCAAAACAAACTCTACTTGAGCCGCCGGTTGAGAAACATAGACAAAAAATGTTGGCGACTCTGTTAGGGTTAAGCCAATATTGCTTTCAGGTATTAAGGGAGTAATCGATAAACCATCCTGCAACTGACAGCCTCGATGCGCTCCCCCTTGGCGGTTCTCGGGGGCTGTGACCTCTGGGGGTGTGAAATTAACATTCTGACCCAGGGGAGTTGGTGCAGGGACAGCCTGCATCGGTGAAAACAAGCTGGGGAGAGTAATTGCGATCGCCAATACAGCGATCGCCAGTGCAGTAAAATGTAGAAAACGTTTCATTTTTTTCACCAGATAGAATAAAATCAGGGTTCGGATTTTTACTCCAGACTAGGAGTAAGAATCGCAGCGGGCGATCGGTTTAATTTGTCAATCTTCACAGCCTCAGAAGAAGGACAAAAGAAAGCCTTGAGAAATAGGGAGGCTTAAAAAGACTGACCTAGCGGTTGATCGGCAACTGATTCGAGTTTTTGGGACTGCAACAATTGCTTCCACTCGGCCCTCAGACTCGCATCATTGGGTGATCCTCGCCGCATTTGGGCTAGAGTACCAATTGTATCGTACCAAATATTATTTTCAGCATAAGCGATAGCCCTAGCCATAGGGTCAGGATTTGCCAAATTTTTCTTGAGAGTTTCCTCGGGTTCAATGCGCTTCACAAACCCTTTAACAAAATAATTTCCCGACGGATCGTCATTGCAAGCCACGGAAAACGACCACTGATACCGCTGGTTAACCTCCAGAGTTTTTTTGCCCTCCCCTTTGTTGGGAATACTGACTTCTATTATCCCCGGTTTGTCAACTTTGAAAGTCGTTTTATAAGCATCGATTCCTTTTCCATCGTCAGCTTGCAATGTAAACTCCACTTGAGTCGAAGGGTGAGAAACATAGGCCAAGAATGTTGGCGATTCTGCTATGGTTAAACCATCATTGCTTTTAGGTATTAAAGGAACAATAGATAAATCCTGCGGACAAGCATTCCCTCGATGCGTCGCCGATTGCCTGTTGTCGGGGGCGTCTACATCGGGAGGTTTAAATTTAACATTCTGACTCAGCAGCATTGGTGCAGGCACTGCCTGCATCGGTGGCAGGAAACTGGGGACACTAAGTGCGATCGCACATACAGCGATCGCGAGTGCAGTAAAATGTAGAAAACGTTTCATTTTTTCACCAACCTTATAGATATATTATAGATCGCGTCTCTACTGTTAGTCTGGAGTTCTCAGCCCGGGCGCGATCCGGTCAAGTTTTGATTGTTCGCATCGCCATCAAAAGAAGGAAAAAAGTTCAATAAATAGCGATTTTTAAAGAGACTCAACCAGCGATTGACCTACCACTGATTCCAGTCCTTGGGACTGAAACAATTAGGTCTACTTGGCTCTGGGTCTCGCATATCTCGGTGTCTGTCGCCGCATTTGGGTTCAAGTAGCGAGAGTTTCGTACCAAATCTCATTTTTAGCATAAACTTCGAGCCACGTCATCGGGTCGGGATTTGCCAAATCGCTATTGAGAGTTGGCTGGGGTGCGATGCGCTGTACGAACCCTTTAACAACTGTATCTGCCATCTGCCGATCGAGCGTCTGGTTCGCAAATCATCGAAAACGATCGCACGTAACGCTTGCCAACTTCTAGTGATTTGTTGCTGTCCCCCGTAGCGAGAATGCTAATTTCAACAATCCCGGATTCATCAACTTTAAATGTTTTTTGGTACATAAATTTTTTCTCCCTGCTGGCGACCAATATTTTTGAGAAGCTAGTCTCACACCGCAGATACAGAATTTGAACCTTGACAAATCAATAACATTAATTAATTGGAGCTGCAACTGGATTCTGGGGACGGTAAATCCAGCGGTCGAGGTCGCGACTGTTATTCCATATACATTTCGCTGGTAGCGAAATGTAAAGTTTTGTTACAAATCGGTCGGAGTTTCCGGGTGTTCTAAGATGGAGGAAGTCTCGTGTAGGTGCCGACAAGCAACATAACTGCTGTTCGGTGAAACGAGTCAAAATTTTATATTGTGGCAATGACTAAAATATCTAACAAATTTCTATCTGACAAAATTCGTTCGGCAGCGGCTCAATTGAGTCAACTGTATAAACCATCACTAACAGTTGTTAGCTCTGTATTAATTGCCACCGCGGCAGTAACATTATCGTTGGTCGGGACTAGACACCTAGGAATACTGGAACCAGTAGAATTAAGCGCTTACGACCAAATGCTGAGATGGCGTCCCGACGAAAAGCCAGACCCGCGCTTGCTAATTGTGGGGATTACCGAAGCAGATATTCAGAAACTAAAGCAATGGCCGATATCCGATCGCAAAATAGCTGAAATATTACAAAAACTAGAAAAAATGCAGCCGACAGTCATCGGCTTAGATGTACTGCGAGATGTACCTTTAGGAGAGGGGCGTGAGGAATTAACTAAAGTTTTACAAAAAAGCGATCGAATTATCGGGGTATGTTTAGTCACCGACGGAGGCCCCGACACTCCCGGTTCTCCCCCTCCTCCGGGAATGTCAGCAAACCGGGTGGGATTTGCAGATTTTGGAATCGATCCGGGCGGCATACTCCGCAGGGCTTTATTATTTATGAAACCACCGATAATTAAGGGCGATAATTCGGTAGAAAAACATCTTTGCAATGACAATTCTCAAGTTTTAACTTCCTTCAACCTCCAGCTATCACTCCGCTACCTGCAAAAGTATAAAATTTTTCCCAGACTGGCAGCAGATCAATCTTTATGGCTGGGAAAAACCAAATTTAAAAAATTAAAAAGCAATGACGGAGGATATAGCAATGTCGATGCGAGGGGATATCAAATACTAATTAATTATCACTCCAGGAGCCAAGTCGCAAACAAAGTCACAATTACCGATGTTTTACAAGGGAAAGTCAGTCCGAATTTAGTTAAAGATAAAATAGTGCTGATCGGTTACACCACAGAAACCGTTAAAGATGTATTTTATACTCCTTACAGTGGGCAGCAGCAAAAAAACCAATTCATGCCGGGGATCGTGGTACACGCACAAGTAATTAGCCAAATTTTGAGTGCTGTTTTAGACAAGAGACCGATGTTTTGGTTTTGGCCGGAATGGGCAGAAATCCTGTGGATTGCAGGATGGTCAATTGTGGGAGGAACCATGGCATCGCGGATGGCTCACCCATGGAAGCTGGCGCTGACATTCGCAGCAATACTGTCGGGGTGTGGCGCGATCGGTTTTGGGATTTTTCTGTTGGGAGGGTGGGTGCCTGTAGCAGCGCCAGCCTTAGCATTAATTCTAACTGGTGGCAGCATTGTATCAGCAGACAGATTTAATAAATCGGCATACGGGAAAGCAATTACCGATCGCGTAAAACAAGTATTCAAAATCGAAATAGACCAAGCCCAAAAAGAACAACAAGTTGCAGACATTGTAGAATCAGATTTCTTTAAAGAATTGCAGCTCAAAAAAGATGAACTCAAAAGTAGCAAAAAAGATACCTCTGAAAAAACTCCGTCGGATCCCCAAGAAATAACGCTCGGTGCTGCGGCTCTTCCCCAGGCCCAAAGCGAGGCAGACGAATTCTTAGCTCAGTTGCAGCTAAAAGCCAAACAGCAGAAGCAGCGGGCCGCCGCGACTGGATCGGAAAGCGACTCAAAAACAGAAAGCGCGATCGATCCTGGCGCGAGTGCTAGTTCTGGCGAAACCCAACCTGATGAGGGGTTCAGCGATTTGCAAGCCAGGGCAAAGCAGATGCGGCAGCGCCGGAACGCAGACAAAAAGATCGAAGAGCAAGACTTAAGTGGCAAATAGTTTGCTAAACTTATCTAAAGTTGATTGCTGAGAGTCAGTTCCATGTTTGCCGTCAAGCGAGCGCTCAAATTGAATAATACTGAAGCGACCTTGATGGCAAAACACGCAGGATTTCGGCGCGTGGTATTTAACATGGGTTTGAGCCTGCGAGTCCAAATGTACGGTGCAGGTGAGTTTTCC
>NZ_JAEQCB010000160.1:0-12099 GCF_020738785.1 Microcoleus sp. PH2017_05_CCC_O_A
GGAAATTAAAAACGATTTAGCTGTAGCACATTTGCCTTCTCAGATTGGGATTGTGCTGATGAATCACGGTTGTCCGCACAAGGCGAAGGGCTTCACTTCGGGGATTGTGGAAAGTCAAGCTTTGTACGATCGCGTGCGGGAACGTTTGATGTATCGTTATCCTTTGATTTCGGTGGGCTGGCTGAATCATGACACGCCGCTGATTGAATGGACTCAGCCGGATGCGACGTTGGCTGCGAAGAATTTGATTGATTTGGGTGCAACTGCGATCGTGTTTATGCCGATCGGATTTGCGACAGAAAACCACGAAACTTTGTTAGATGTAGACCACATTATTGAGGGTTTACAGAAGCAACGTCAAGGAGTTACTTACCGCAAATTGCCTTGTGTTAACGACCATCCTGAGTTCCTGAAAATGGCGGCAGAGTGGGCAAATCCTCAAATTGAAGCGTTGTTGAGTGAAAGTGCGATCGCGGTTAATCCGAATTTGGTGGTTCGGGATCACGTGCATTCTCATGGGGATCATGGGCATAATCATGGGGATCATGGGCATTCTCACGGCGATCATGGGCATAATCATGGTGGCCACGGGCACAATCATTAATTAGGATTTCAGAAACCGGGTTTTTTGCGATAATACTGCGTTGAAGACGACAGATTAAGTAAAAAACCCGGTTTCTTTGTGGGAGTGGGTAAATCGAGATTAATTTAGGTTAAAAGGGCGATCGCTTTTTAATTAATTTTGCGAAAATATGGCGATAGCTTGTTCAGTTTACTTATAATAAATCCAAAAACTTATCGAGGTCTATACGAGCTTCATCTGGCATAGCTTTTTGCAGTCGAATGTGGCTACCCCGTTGGCGGACAAATACCCATCCATCGCGCTGTAGTGCAGCAATAATCTGAGTATAAGGAAGATTGGGAACTTTGCTCATACCACCAATTCTCTCACAATTGCACCTTCGGAAATGCTCAATTCATCTGCCATCGGCTCCAAATAAAGTTCGATCGCTTCTTGGATATTTGCCAATGCTTCGTCAATCGTTTCCCCTTCACTGATGCAGCCTGACAGTGAGGGAACATAGACGGTATATCCACCTTCGTCACTGGGTTCTAATACGACTTTGATGTTCATAATTTCGGTGTCACGAGCGCTGACTTTTCTATTATAGATGATTTGGGGCGATCGCACTATCATAGCAAATAGCTGTAGGGTGCGTCGCCATTAGATATCTTCAAATGCGATCGAACATCTCACAGCGACGCACCATAATAGGTAAGTCAGCGGAAGGACTGATGCTTGCTGACAACCTCTCGAATCTTGATGAGTTGCTTGAAGCTATTAGAGAAAGAATATGACTGCAAAAACAATTACCTATACTGCACTAGAGCGAATTTTAGCAATTAAATGGGAACCTGACGATAGTCGCGTTAACTCTCATATTGCCCTTTTGCGAGAATACTTGAGACGTGCGGCACTGTGGGCAAAAGCTTTAGATTGTACAGATGAATGGCCGTTTTTTGATGTGGCTGCTCATATCTGCCCTTTAGAATGTGCCGATGATACTAAGATGAAAGTGCTTAAGACTCATTTCACAGAGACACCGTTTTATGTGGCGGGTATGATTGAAAAAACCTGCGAGTGGTTCCTCCATTGGGAGCGGGTGAAAAATTTACAAAAAGTTAGTGAATTTACTTTACCTGAACCCTACGAACCTCTAATCATAATGTATGAACGCGGTGGCATATTCTCTATGGAACATAGATTTTTTGATTTTGCTGTTGGGAGTTTTCCTAGAGGTAAATGGCAGCAATACGACGAAAAAATTGCAGCAGAGTGGGCAAATCCGCAGATTGAAGCGTTGTTGAGTGAAAGTGCGATCGGGGTGAATCCGAGTTTGGCTATCCGCAATCACGCTCACTCTCATGGAGATCGCGGGCATTCTCATGGTGATCATGGGCACAGTCATTAATTAGGATCTCAGAAACCGGGTTTTTTGCGACAATACTGCGTTGAAGACGACAGATTAAGTAAAAACCCGGTTTCTTTCTATTTTCGTCCATTACTCCACTCACCCTAAAAATCTTAGTGTGCATTCATGGAATTATTTTTATACCATCCTGAACTTACGCGCAAGTATGTGTAAAGCCATAGAGTGTAAAGCATGAGGTACCATGAACAATCTCATAATCTATGATGAGCAAAGGCAACCGCGCAGACTAGGCGAACAAATCGGTAGTGGTGGACAAGGGGATGTATATGCACTGGCAGAAAATCCAAACATTGTAGTCAAAATCTTTAATCAGGAGAAATTACAAGAAAGAAGACATGAACTAAGAGAAAAAGTTTTTGTTCAAATTCGAGTTCTAGAAGACCTGATTAAGAGTCCTTACGTAACCTGGCCCCAGATAGAGATTTTTGATAGCAATGACCAGTGGATAGGCTATGCCATGAAAAAAGCCGGAGGGATACCACTGAGTAAACTAGCTCATACCATGCTCTATTTAAAATACTTTCCAAACATAGATAGGAAAGGTATTGTGCAAATATTGTTGCATCTTTTAGATACAGTTGAAAGTTTGCACAAAAAAGAAATTTACCTTGGGGACATTAACTTAGGTAATTTTCTTGCAGACCCTTCTACGTTTAAAGTTTATCTGATTGATACAGACAGCTATCAAGTCAAAAATGCTAGGACTTCTCAAATCTATACTTGCCCTGTAGGTAGACCAGAGATGACACCTGTAGAACATCATGGTGAAGCTTTTGACAAAATTATTAGAACACTTGAAAGCGACTTATTTTCGTTAGCCATTTTAATGTTCCAATGTTTGATGTTGGGACTACATCCTTACAGCCAAGTAGGCGGTGGAAATCCAGTAGAAAATTTGCGCGGGGGCAATTTCCCATATGGAAGAGGAGGCTTTCCACCAGGGGAGGAAGGTGGCATACCACCAGGGCCTTGGTTTATTGTTTGGAGTCATCTATCATTTAAAGTCAAAAACCTTTTTATTAACACTCTGAAACAGGGTGTTAATGACAAATCGAAGCGGGCTTCTATAGAAGAATGGCGAGGTGTGTTTCAAGAATACTATTTTGCTATGCAAAGTGGTTTCCTCTCCTCAGAAGTCAGACCAGCAGAACGAAAAATTAGCCGAGATGGTGAAGACAGGATTGTTTGGTAATCTTGTGTAACTATCTATTTTTTGAAGTGTTTCATTAGCAATTAGTTGACTTGGAAAGAAATATGAAGATTAAGCTCAAGAACCAAGACTATGATTTAATTGAAAATCCAACGCCTCGTTGTCCGTGTATGTTGGTTTTGGATGTCAGTGGTAGTATGTCAGGCGATCCAATTAGTTTACTCAATCAAGGTGTAAATCAGTTTATCCAAGAAGTTTATCAAGATGATTTTGCACGATTTGCTGTGGAGGTAGGAATCATTACTTTTGGTAGTACGGTCGATGAAGTTATCCCTATCCAATCGATTTTGGAAATTAATGTACCTGCATTTTCGGCTATGGGAAGAACGCCAATGGGGGAAGCTGTTTCCAAAGCAATTGAAGTTTTAGAAGTACGTAAAAAACAGTACCAAAAACGTGGTGTTCCCTACTATCAACCTTGGATCATACTAATGACCGATGGTGAGCCAACCGATGAATATTCTAAGGCTGCGGCTCTACTTCGTGAACTCGCTGAAGATAGTAAAATGCTAGTGTTTGGAATTGGCATCGGCGACCACTGCAATTTGAATAAACTTGGTGAGTTTTGTCCTGCCAATCGTCCACCCAAAAAATTAGCTGAGTATAAATTCAGGGAATTCTTCCAGTGGCTTGCTCAAAGTATGGCGAAAGTAAGTGTTTCCACTCCTGGAACTGGTTTTGAATTACCATCTACCAAAGGTTGGGATAGCATTATACTTTAAAAATTTAATTCATTCTCAATTGAGCATTCTTGAATGCTCATTGCTTGCAAAATATAGCAGTCCTAAATCAGTCGCAAAATCGATCGAGACCATAATCCTTGCAGTGTGAGCATCTCGATCGCGTATAATGCAAGAAAATCTTTTAGGATTGCTATATAATCGAAACAAAATAAATGTAGAGATTACAAGTCTATATTTATTGCAGTTCTTTCATAAAAAATGGAGTCCTAAGTTATGAACAAGAAAAAACCTAAAGCAGCAAAAAAAGCAAGCAAAGAAAAGAGCATAGGTTTAACAGTTGAAGAATTTAATGAACTGCAAAGAAAGTATCCTGATAGCAGAGAAGCACTCAATGATGCTATTTCTGCCAAGCAGGATGACAATTTCTATATTAGGTTAACGAAACTGAAAAACCAGCAGAGTAAATTGGGAAATGATGCAGTTCCTGATGCACTTATCAAAGAAATTAGCTCTAGAAAAAAAAATAAAAATTTCCGAAAACCGAAGCAAGATCAAAATAGTAAATTAGCTCAAGAGAATGATTCAGTAGAAAACAAAATACCAGAGCAAATAAAGTGGCAAGGTATTTGTGCTACTACTGTTGGTCGTTCTCACCTTCAATCGCATCCACAAATAGAATGTCAAGATGCCGCAAAAGTTGTATCAACGCCACGGGCAGCGATTTTTGTGGCAGATGGTGCTGGCTGTGCAAGATTATCTCACTTGGGTTCTAAGTCTGTTGTTGAGGAGTTGGCTGGATTTATAAATTCAAAACAAGCTACTCATGGAGAAATATTAGACCAAGAGCAAATAATTAATTGCAATGACAGCGATCGAGGAAAAGAGTATGCTTATAAGTTTGTCAAATATGCAGTTGAAGGATTACGAAAACTTGCAAATACCGAAGATTGCTCGGTAGAAGATTTGAAGTGTACGTTACTAATGGCTGTGTCAGGCAAATTTTATATATTTTGGCTGAAAGTCGGGGATGGCTTTATTGTTGTCGAAAAGGATAATAAGCTTGAGTTACTCGGTTCTTTAGGAAAAGGAGAATTTGCAAATCAAACCACATTTCTTAGCGAAAGCTTGAACGACAAAGCAATCTCTTACGGTTTTTTACCTGCCGAAAATGTGACGGGTATTGCTGCATTTACAGATGGTGCAGGAGAAACTCTAGTGACTACACATGATTCTAAAATAGCAGGTGAGTTAAGTAACTTTTTTGCACAAATGAGAGGAGGCAGTTTGGATAATGATAGCTTACTTAAATTTTTAGAAGATGAGACAGTTTGGGCATCTCCGAAGGGTTTTGATGATAGAGGAATTGCTCTTTTGGCACAGTCCAAGTAACCAAAATTGAAGCATTGGAGGTTTAACTTTACAAGTCACTGCGGGAGAGAAGAAGCTGAGCTACATCAGGCCCATCACAGAAAGCACTCTCCCTTATATTTAACCCAAAGTTTATTAATTGTGTCTAAAATTTTAGTTGGTAATTTTTGGATATCATCTTTAGATAGGCATCCTAAAGAATCTCCGTTAACAGCTTTAAGGATGACTTTAGCTGTTTCTTCCTCAGCTTCTTCCCATTTCTTTGCTGCTAGTAAGTCGCGTAGTTTAATATATTCATAGTTGATGGGATGTTCTACTGTCGATCCGTTTCCTAGAGGTTTACTTTTACCTATATTTTTGTTTCCAGATGATGGATTAGAAGGTGCTTGTGTCTTGTTCGACTTCGTTGGTTGAGTAGTTTGAGGCTGATTGGCTCCTCTAATGTCTCCAATTGTTGTTTCTGGCGGCTGATTGTTAATAAGTGAAGTTGGTAAAGAATCTAAAATTCTTTTCTCAATTTGTTCAACATCTTTGTCCCTCAGATTAAGAACTCGTTGGAATTCCTTGAGCGTTTTACGATTTTCTTTACTAACGGGATCACACTCTTTTAATGCCTTTACAAAAAAGTTTTCGTAATCGTTGAACTTTTGCTTCCGTTCGTGATATGGCTTCAAAACTTCATCTTCAATCGCCTTGGCTTCGTCGGGTGTCAAAGTCAGCTTTTTTTGAAATGCCTCTAGAGAATAGCACTTAAAACTATCAGTAATATTTCCATCAAAAATACAGTTTGAAGAAATTGATTTTTGTTCCTCTTCACGCGCAAATCGCTCTACCATTTTGCGATAAATGAGCTTTGGATCGTCTTGCCTAGATTTTGCTAGAACAATATTACAACCTCCATTAGCATCCTTTAACGAAGGATTCATGTTAGGAGAATCTTCTTTTACCTTGTTTTTGGTGTATCTGTGTAATTCATCTATAGAAATCTTGCCATCATTATTTAAATCCCCTGCTCCAGTATTGATACCTTCCACTAAGTAACGAGTGTAAATTGAAAGTCCAGAATCTGCTTGAGCATAGGAGTATTCTATATCATCACTGGATGAAAGAACTGCCCATGATTTATTACCTAATACCAATCCTTTAGTAAAAGCCCCACTAAAACAACAGTCTAAAATCACAATCTGCTTTTTGCATAAACTAGCGGTCATTCGTTCATGGACAAAACTGGCACTGATGGCTGTATAAGATCGCACTGTTTTGTTCGCGTCTGTTTCTGTAGTAGGTGTTGCAATGAAAAGATTTCCTCTTTCATCCTTGAAACCATGACCGGAAAAATAAAATAGTAATAAATCATTTGCCTTGCACTTGTCAAACAGATTGTAAATAGCGTCCTTCATCTTTTTTTCTTTCGGATTTGGTAGTGGGGTAATATCAGTTTCAGCAAACCCACCCATGTCTTGACGCTGTAATACTTGCTTTATTGCCATCACATCTTTGGTGGCACTAGGCAGGGCTGATATTCCTTGTTGATGATAATTGCTGACCCCTACCAGTAAAGCTACCTTTTTTTGCATCTGTCACTCCTTATTTTCTTCAATAAATTTCTGAGCGACTTTTAGCACTTCGTTCAATTCAACTATACTACTGGCTTTCCCCTTGAAAGTTTTACCATTAACTGTAACTTCCATTTCAACTATTTTCCCTAACCCTAATAGGCGTAATAGGCGATCGCTCAAAAACCTGAACAAGAATTTAATATTTGCTGCGTTGACTTCAGCCATCAACATCCCCAATAAAAACCCCCCTATAGGTTTTGCGTCTTTTGGCAAATTTTCTACAGGTACAAGGCCAGCAGATTCAACTTCAACCTCTTGCTTAATATCTTGCAGAAGATTTTCTGTTATTTCTTGTAGTTCCCCATCTTCCAGACGCTCATCTAAAAGGGCGATCTTCACTTGAATATTTGACATGGAATTTACTTTTCCTATTGGTAGGTATAGATATAGCGAACCTTGCACCAACCGCAAGCTAGCAGTTGGAATCCATATATGACAACGATTTTAGCCTTTTTTAGAAAAGGACTGCTGTTTTGGAACGCTGCCAATATGATACCATAGGAAGTCCCAGTCGGAAACGAAGTATTCTCACAAAAAACCCGGTTTGCGATCGCTCGTGCGTTCAGGACTATAGATAAACCCGCCGTGGCTATAGTAATTGAATGGCGATCGCCCCCAAACATAGCCTTAGACTATACTACCACGCAATCTAGAATCCTATTAACCAACTAATACGATATCAATGACATCCCACACATTAAACTTACCCGTTCAACTACAGCAAGAAGCTGAAAAATTGGCGACACTCCAAGGCATTTCCCTAGATCAGTTTATTCTCTGGGCTGTAGCCGAAAAAGTCGCTACCCTCAACCAGCGGAATGACGATCGCACTTTCCCTCAAATCACAATCGGCTGCTTTCAGAAACATAAGCTGCTGACTGGAAAGGGCAAGTCCGCTGGCTTAATCAATGGCGAACTTAATTTTATCTTGTATATTGAGGCAAAAAGGTCGATCGCGGTTACAGTCATTAATTCGGATCTCAGAAACCGGGTTTTTTGCGATAATACTGTGTTGAAGACGACAGATTAAGTAAAAAAACCTGCTGGTCGATCGAAGTCGAAACCCGGTTTCTTTTGTGGGAGTGGGTAAATCGAGATTGATTAATGAATTTAACTCTTTAAAAATTCTACTATTTTAATGGCTGGGGAGTAGGTATCATCAGCTAATTGCCATTACTGGTTGCTTCGATCGAGATTGTCTAAATTCAACAAAGTTTCTGTATACTGTTGCGGGAAAGCCTCAAGAGTTCTGACTGTTAAAGCATTTTCATAACACTTTTTCGCCTGTTCGATATTCTCTGCTTTCTCTCCCCTGATTCTGTTACTGTAGGCTATTGCCAGATTATTTTGCGTCGTTGCCCAATCTTGGGGAAAGTCATCGGGGGTGCGGACGGTTAATGCAGCAGTGTATGATGCGATCGCCAGTTCGATATTCTCTGCTTTCTCTCCCCTGATTCTGTTTCTGTAGGCTATTGCCAGATTATTTTGCATCATCGCCCAATCTTCGGGAAAAGCATCGCGGGTGTAGATGGTTAATGCAGCATTGTATGATGCGATCGCCTCTTCCAAATTATTCGCACGATCGCCTAGAAGATATTGTTGGTAAAAATTCCCCAGTCGCCCCAAAGCAGCCGCCTCTCGTAGGCTATCTTTCAAACTCCTAGCAATTTCTAAAGACTGCTGATATAGAGGGAATACCCCTTCCCACAATTCTAAGTCACGGTAAATATCACCTAACTGTAACAAAGTGTCAGATTCCGCCGTGGGTAAGTTCAATTTTCTTTGTAAAGCAAGTGACTTGTCAAAGAAATGAATTGCCCGATCTCTTTCCTCTAAATAATTCTCGGTTTGGCGGGTTTTGAGCCGATTTGCATAAGCATTAGCAACTCGATTGTATAGCGTTGCTAATGCAGGAGTTTCCATTGCTTGTTTCTCTAGACTTTCCACCTGTTCTAACAGTTCATCTAGAGGTAAAATTAGTCTTGTCTCAGACTCAATCAGCGGAGACTTTTCCCAAGTCTGATTAATCACACCCGTTTCTTCCACCGTCGGTGCTACAAATCGAAATACCCCACTCCGCCAACTCCAAAAATCCGGTGCTTCCAGACTCAAGCGACTCAGAATCTTCGGTGTTACCCAAATTACAATCGGATAAGGAAACTCTCGCAACCCCTCCCGCGTCCATTGCAAATAACCGAAAAAACGGCTTAACTCAGACGAGCCAGATTTTGACACAATCTCCATCAAAGCCTCAGTTCCCGTTACAGTAATTACCGCTGATGTGTGGGGTTCTTGTAACTCTGGGCAATCCTGAACAAGTTGCTCCAACGCAGCTCTTAAACTCGGTTCTTGTTGATTCAACACCACGCGATAACAGGGTATCTTCGGAGCAAGTTCTGCCTCGTAACGATTAATCATCTGAGTTTGAAAATCTCCCGGTTTACAGGAGGCAATCAACAATGACAATACACCTTTACTTGCTTCAATTAAAGAGACAAGACCATCGTAACTATCCTCATTGATCGATTGATCGTCCACGATATCATTGTCAAGCATTTAATTAACCCTCCGCTCCAATTAATCCACGCCGCTGCAATATTTCCTGAACCACTGGATGAACTCCAAACCACAAATCGTCATTGCGATATTCTAGGATGTAAAGCGTGTGCAATAAATCCAAGAAATCCTGATCCATTCCATCTAGGGGTAAATAATTTTGGTATACATCCACTAGAATTTGATAGCGGTTTTGTCCAAGAGGTTCTGTTAAATTAATGCGATAGTCTTTAATCGCATTTTGCAAAATCTCAGACGTAATTTTTAAATCTTGGTTGTCTGGTGTGCGACGTAACTGCTTCAAACATAACCCACAGCACAGACTAGCCAAACGAATAAATTCTCGCAATGCACCACCACTTTTAACGATCATCATCTGAGTTGCTTCCGGTGCAATCAACTCCTTGGGGATTCGTTTGTAAAGAATTTGCTCAAATACTTTTACAGCTTCTGCGACAGGAGAGGCATTGGGAACTCTATCTTGTCCACGCGGAAACAACTTTGTCGCCCACATCGATTGAATCTTATTGTTTGTGGCATTCTGAATAATTCCTCGCAACGACATATCTCGTGTCGCTGCCATTGGAATTGTATAAATAATCCGAAATTGAGGCTGAAACAACGCACTGATATTATTTCGATAAACTTTATCTACAATTTCTAGATCGAGTTTATCAAGGTCATCAATCACAACCAGAACTTCTTGTCCGCACGCCGCTTCAATCGCACTAGCGATATCGTTGATGCGATCGATTAAATCTGAAATCCGTCTCTCAAACTCAGTCGTAATTTCCTCACGAATCACAGAGTTTGCCTTCAATGTCGCTTTCAATTTGGCAAAGAATTTCACGAACCAAGCATTGACACCAGCTTCTCCACTCGTTTCTAGCTCAATGCTCGAATCAACTGAACTTCCCTCAGTTCTAGTATGCTTACTAAACCATTGATAAAAAGCTTTTTTTGTTTTAGAACCGATTTTAATCTGGCGTTCTTCTGCTGCTTCCATGAGCTTTACTGCCATAGCAAACAAAATGTTAATATGATTCACATCTGACATTTCAATCATGTCAGAAATTGAAAAGAAGACTACAAAGTAGCGATTCTGCGTGTCCCGGCAAAATTGACCCAGCAATGTCGATTTACCTGATCCACGATGCCCTGTAAAAATGATTTTGTTATTGTCTGGCGAGCAATCTTCAACTAAATGCTCCAATTCTTCTAAAATCTCCGTGCCATATTCCACATGAAATTTATTCAGTTGCTCTACGGTGACCAAAGGAAGTAACTGAAGATTCTGGAAGGCTGTTTGGAAGGATTCTAGGCGCTGGTTAGTCATAGGAAATATATATAGACTATAACTCTAAGTTTATCACAATGCCTTGTAATCTCACCCCTCTACTGCTAAGTCTGCGCTAACACCGATGTTTATTTTAGCATGATTCGATGGTTCTCCGGCTGACTTCACTTACGCAGGGGTGATCGGAAACCGGGTTTTTGCGAGAATACTTCGTTACAGTCCGCAGATTCGGTAAAAAACCCGGTTTCTTTGGATTAATCTATCCTATTGTCGATCGCATTCTCAGATTGAATTGCGATCGCCCCAACCAACTTATCAATTTCCGCCTCAGTGGTGAAATAGTGAACGCAAGCCCGCACGCAATCAGGATTCAGAATTGTCCGCACCATAATTCCCTGCTTCTCCAACAAATCGACAAGCTTTTTATGCGGCATCCCGTTAGTCAATCGAAACGAAACCAAACCCGCTTCCGGTGCCGAAGTCCGCAAACATTCTACATGGCTAATTTCCGACAAACGTTCCCAGAGATACTTGCTCAAACGGCAAATTTCTGCATACCTTTCCTCGATCGGACCCCATTCATGTTGCAGGGCGATCGCACTTCGCAAACCCGCATACAAAGGATAAGCCGAAGTCGCAATTTCGTAACGTTGAGCTCCCGGTTTAAAGCCAATCGGTTTAGCATTAGCATCCGTCACAATTCCCCGCCAACCGATAAACACCGGCTGCAAATCTGCCAAAGCTTCTGCACTTACATAGAGTCCACCCAAACCTTCCGGGCCACACCACCATTTATGACCCGTGAAAGCATAAAAATCAACTCCCGACTCAATCAAATTCAAAGGCAAAACTCCCACAGATTGAGCCGCATCAACTAATACTCTGACTTTGTGATTCTGCACAGGCAAATCTTCTTGTCCCCCCCCTTGCCAAGGGGGGGTTAGGGGGGGTTCATAGCCTTCATGGCACACTTTCACAATCTCAGTCAGAGGCAAAACTTGGCCAGTATTCCACAAGATGTGACTGATTACCAACAAACGAGTATTCGGCTGCAAATAATCAGCAATTACCGCCACCGCATCGCCCTGATTCAAAGTAGCCGCCAACGGACAAACCGAAACCTCAAGGTTGAAACGGCGCTGAAGTTCCATTACACTAGCTACAATGCCCGGATGTTCGCAGTCAGAGAGCAATAAATGGTCGCCAGGATGCCAATCAATGCCCCACAGAGCAATATTGCAGCCGACGGTGACATCTTCAGTCAGGGCGATCGTTTCGGGAGGGACGGCTAACTCGTTTGCGATCGCACGTCGCGTCAGCATCGCCTCCTGAGCCACCCAAGCACCGATTTCCCCCGAAAACGGCCCCCCAA
>NZ_JAEQCB010000161.1:0-14985 GCF_020738785.1 Microcoleus sp. PH2017_05_CCC_O_A
TATTCCTGTAGTTTTAGGACTGTGGACTAAAATTACTAACGTAGATGTCTAACATTGACTACTTTTGGGTAGCTTTGTCCAGGTTTTTACGAGCGGTTGATGCGAGGAAAAAGGGTGCAAGGTATGTCGAAGATAGCCATAACCATCTTGTTTTTTGAACCTGTTTACAATATTTGTACTTGATTCCGGGAAGCGGTGTCTCAGTCTAAGCGCACTCGCGATTGATGCTCCCGATAGCTTTGGTTCACGAGATTCCGGGTTTTGTGAAGATACCGCCACGTGCGCGTAAGGCTTCGGTGTGGGTTGTTGACGATCGCACCTGAAAAAAAATGTTGCTTGCTTCAAGACAACAGGCAGGACAAAATTCTTGCTTGACAAAAATGAGGCTAACTGCTAATAATATCAAACCCTAGAATGAAGCTTAAGTGCTTGAGGGGTATCACTACCACACTGTGATGTCGATCGCCGACTAATTTAAGGATTTCTGCATTTTGTGACAAAAACTCAACCTTTATCCGGGTATACACTGCCAGTATTTGCCTGTGCGGCCGCACTTGCAGCTTTGCGGTGCTTGCGCGTAGGTACTCAGTCTGTAGGTAGCGTATCAGTAGATTTACTGGAACCGCCAATTACGGCAGAAATTGCGATCGAACAAGCATCTGTACTCAAAACTGGTACAGCTTTAGGCGTGACTCGCTCCGATCCGGGAGACAACCTCGATCTGACTCGCAATACACCCGTTTGGGCAATGGTGGAATTGCTCGGAGAGGCGGAGGGAGAGGGGGAGCAGATTGTGATTGTCGGGGGCGAGGGCATTGGACATCACAAAGTAGGTGGTGGAGCGGCAATCTATGATTACGCGATGCGACTGCTGCGATCGAATCTGAGCCGAGAACTCGCACCGGGAGAAAGAATTACTGTCACCCTAATTCTGCCGTCAGGGCGCCAACTCGCCACCCGCACTTCTAACGAAGCTTTCGGCGTCGTCGAAGGACTTTCGCTGCTGGGTACAACTGGCATTTCTCAACCCCTGAGTGCCCCCGGACAGTTGGAAATTTACCGCGAACAACTGCAACAAAAAGCCGAACTGTTTGACACTTTAGTCTTCTGCATCGGCGAAAATGGCTCCAATTTGGCGCGACAACTGGGCATCGATCCGCAGCGGCTGGTGAAAACGGCTAACTGGCTGGGCCCGCTCCTGGCAGAGGCTGGATGTCAGGGCGTGCGATCGATCTTGCTGTTTGGCTATCACGGCAAATTGATGAAATTGGCGGCGGGGATTTTTCACACTCACCACCACCTCGCTGACGGGCGCCGGGAAATTTTGACAGCTTTCTGTGCTAAAGCTGGAATGCCCGCTGCTGCGTGTTCTGCGATTTTTGCTGCGGCGACAGCCGAAGAGGCTCTCGGCCAACTGCGGGCTCTAGATGCGGCAACTGGCAGCCATTGGGTCGATCGAATTTACGGCGACATCGCCCGAGAAATCGACTTGCGATCGTCCGATTGCATTTTCACTCATACTAACCAGCGTATCCCCGTGGGTTCAGTGATGTTTGGGCGCGATCGCAAAATTATTGTTAAAAGTGACATAGGGGATACATTTCTGACCCAAATTTGTTAATGTAGTGTGAATATCCCTGAATTCTTTTTAAAAGAGCGATCGGGGATAATATTTAACAAGTAATAATTCTCAGTCCCTAGATCTTAATTATACTAGGTTGCTGCTTGACGCAATTTCTGATGCAAGAGTTCAATTAATTAGAGTAAATGTCGAAGTGAATCTATGCTTACCGCAAGCCCTATTAATCGAGTAACGTCGCTGAGAGCAATCTAGTACAAATAAGATTTATTTCTAGCGACTAACGGTCGCTCGCATCGATCAGTATTAGACTGAGGCGGCGACAAATACCTCCGCTACTTTCAGCCCAATTAGCAATTAGCAACTACGCAATTACCGTGACTACTCAAATAGAAACTGAATCCGACCTCACCAATTCTTCTCTGGGGCAAATAGACCGCCAGATGATCGTGATTCTCGACTTCGGTTCGCAATATTCCGAACTGATTGCTCGACGCATTCGCGAAACTCAAGTATATTCAGAAGTTATTTCTTACCGCACTACGGCAGAACAGTTAAAAGCTATCAATCCTAAAGGAATTATTCTTTCAGGAGGCCCGAGTTCTGTATACGATGAAAGAGCTCCCCAATGCGACCCGGAAATTTGGAATCTGGGAATACCAGTGTTGGGCGTCTGCTACGGGATGCAGTTGATGGTAAAACAACTCGGCGGGACTGTTGAGCGGGCTAAGTTGGCCGAATACGGCAAGGCATCGCTATTTATTGACGATCCGACGGATTTGCTCACAAATGTCGAAGAAGGCGCGACGATGTGGATGAGCCACGGAGACTCCTGTAGCGAGTTGCCGACTGGTTTTGAGATTCTCGCTCACACGAACAATACTCCGTCTGCTGTTGTTGCTCACCACGAGAAAAGTTTATACGGGGTGCAGTTTCATCCAGAAGTGGTTCACTCGATCGGCGGACAAGCTTTGATTCGCAATTTTGTTTACCATATTTGCGAGTGCGAACCGACTTGGACGACAGCTACTTTTGTTGAGGAAACTATTCGCGAAATTCGAGCCAGAGTGGGAGACCAACGAGTTTTGTTGGCTCTATCTGGCGGGGTTGATTCTTCAACATTGGCTTTTTTGCTGCACAAGGCGATCGGCGACCAACTTACGTGTATGTTTATCGACCAAGGGTTTATGCGGAAGTACGAACCGGAACGGTTGGTGAAATTGTTTCAAGATGAATTCCACATTCCGGTGCAGTACGTTCTAGCTCGCGATCGCTTTTTGGCTCAACTTGAAGGCGTTACCGATCCTGAAGTAAAACGCAAGCGGATCGGCCACGAATTTATCAGTGTATTTGAAGAAGAATCGAAGCGCCTCGGCCCCTTCGATTACCTCGCTCAAGGTACTCTTTACCCGGATGTAATTGAGTCGGCTGACACGAATGTAGATCCGAAAAGCGGCGAACGAGTTGCTGTTAAGATTAAAAGCCACCACAATGTGGGCGGATTACCTAAAGATTTGTGTTTTAAGCTGATCGAACCGCTACGAAAGTTGTTTAAGGATGAGGTGCGAAAAGTCGGTAGATCGATCGGGCTTCCCGAAGAAATCGTCAACCGACAACCTTTCCCGGGCCCGGG
Organism: Microcoleus sp. PH2017_05_CCC_O_A; assembly: GCF_020738785.1. Lineage (NCBI taxonomy): Bacteria > Bacillati > Cyanobacteriota > Cyanophyceae > Oscillatoriales > Microcoleaceae > Microcoleus > Microcoleus sp. PH2017_05_CCC_O_A. The sequence goes on from NZ_JAEQCB010000161.1 coordinate 3,213, forward strand.
ATTGGCGATTCGGATTACGGGAGAAGTTACCGCAGAGAGGCTGAATATTTTGCGGGATGCTGACTTCATCGTGCGCCAAGAAATCAACCGCCACGGATTGTACAACGAACTTTGGCAAGCTTTTGCAGTTTTGCTCCCGATTCGCAGTGTAGGCGTTATGGGCGATCAGCGCACCTATGCTTACCCAATTGTTCTGAGATTTATCAAAAGCGAAGATGGGATGACGGCTGACTGGGCGCGGGTTCCATACGATTTGTTGGAATTGATCTCGAACCGGATTGTGAATGAGGTTAAGGGCGTTAACCGGGTGGTTTACGATATTACTTCTAAGCCGCCTGGTACGATCGAGTGGGAATGATTGCTAGTTAGGGCGATCGAGTAAATCAGACGTAGGATGGAAATCGCGCCTACACAGACAAAACCCGCACTTTGTTTGTCTAAGGAACGAAAATTTAATAACTTACACAAAGAAAGTGGGATGGGCGTCCCGCCCGTCTTTTCTGGACGGGCGGGACGCCCATCCCACAATAATTAAAATTGTAAGTTATTTAATTCTCATTCCTAAGCGCGGTTTCAACCGCCGTCTGATATGTTCGCGTCAGCATCTAACATCAATTCGCACTGTTTAAATACGTAATTAACAGCCGCAAAAAGTCGATCGAGTTCTTGAATGGTGTAAAAAGTGCGGTTGCGAGTAAAGATATTAGCTTCTAATTTTCCAAACTGCCACCTGTCTCCGTTAGAAGCAATTCCAAATAGAGTTTGTGCGGGATTTTCATTCATTTTTTGAGCGGCAATCATTTCGGCGATGCACTGTCCCCAGCCAGCTTCAAAGTTATCTTGTTTCGCTTCAATCAAGACGAAATAAGGGCGATCGAAAACAATATTTCCTAAGGGAGATTTCTTAGCTAAGATATACTCTGGAAATCCGGTTAAATTTTGATCGTATATTAGAGCTTTATGACTCCATAAAATCAGCTTTTGTCGGTAGCATTTCCAAACTTCTTTGAGAAGTGGATAAATCAGATTTTCACAGATAGCAAATTCCGAACAGTCGGCGGCACCTTCTTCCATGACTATTTCTAAGTCTTCTCGAAAGTAGTCAGGAATATTGAATTCGGTTTCAATTATAAAGTTGGACTGAGTGTAGGTAATTTGAAATTCTTTGAGGACTGCATCAATAGTTTTGTAAGCACTGAAGGGCATAGTTATTTCCTGTGAAAACTATTAAAATTTGGTCAACAACGGTTGTATTTTCATCGTCACAAAACCTAATCTCGAAGTTGGTTAATTCATTAGACATCAATATAACAAAGTTAACCCACAACCAGAAGCTCATTCAGCTTATTTTTTAAGTCGGGAGATGCCATTAATGGATTATAGACTTCCCCCTCGTAGGGTTGCCAAACATAACTAGAACTAAATGGTCGAAAAACTGGTAAGGTTTCTCGCCCCTGAATAAGTTCTTTTGCTAAAACTAATCCGGGAAGAGATAAGTTTGACAAATCCTCAATCAATTCACTGTAAGTTCTAAATTCATCAACTTCAACACCAACCAAAGCATAGCGAAACGATGGAGCAAACCGTAGAGTGTGATACAGTAAAATCCCTAACTCTGTCATTATATAAGCACTTTCAGGGCTATCTATTCCCACTTGACTAATATTATTTGGATAAACTCGACACCACCAGTTTTGATCGATATCTTGAAAAGTGTCTGTGCGACACAGGCATTGGCGATCGTTTGAGAGTAGCCATTCTATTTTCTCAAAGTGTTGAGCAAATTTATTAACATTGCTTTCATCTGAGCCACATTCTGCCGATAAACTGAATATCCATGCCATTGTTATAGACTCCTATGATATATGAGATTAATCAACTCTTTCCCAATCATTTTGGGTGTTTGCCAATGCGGCATCGTACATTTCCAGAGACATTGTAGCTCTTGGCAAGATGCTAACGTGCGTCGGGCTATCTTGGACAGCCTGCAAATCTCCAATAATTTTTATGTCATCAATTTGCCATAGAGAGTCTTTTCCAGTCCCACCAAATTTTGTAGGTCTGCGAAATGCTGGTAAACTTTCAATTGAAATGGAAACCGACATTCCCTTTGTATTCCTGACAGCAACAGCAACCAACTCTCCTCGAAACTCACGTTCTAACTCTGCTAACAAATAGCCTTGCTCATTCAGATAACCTGTGGGCATTTGCTCAATATCTATGTCAATACCAGGTCTTACCCCTAGTAATCTAGCACTGCGACCTATTTTCGGCTTACCATTTTGCTCTGCCATGCCACGATAGTAAAGTTTATTCATTTTCCCACAGCAGCCGGCTGTTTGCGGTTGCGGACTTCCAGATAAATCAACAAAGCATTAACATCAGCCGGATTTACCCCGCCAATTCTCGTCGCTTGGCCAATAGTCAAGGGTCTAATTTTAGTCAACTTCTCCCGCGACTCCTTCGAGAGAGTTGTAATTGCCATATAATCCAAATCCGCAGGTAATTGGCGGCGTTCGTGTTTGGCAATGTCATCGATTTGATTTTGCTGTCTTTGCAAATAACCGGAGTATTTGAGTTCGATTTCTGCACCATCTTTCTCAGCTAGTTTTAGACTGGAATTGCCTAAGTTGTAGCGTTCTAAATCGACGTAGTGAAAACCGGGACGGCGCAGCAAATCAGCCAGAGTTATTGAACCTTTAATCACTTGTTGAGTGTCAGCAAAAATTGCTTTGCCAACCTCTTCGTGTTCTTTGACGCGAGTTGAGTACAAACGGGCTTTTTCCGCGACAATATTAGCTTGTTTGCGATCGAATAACTCCCAGCGCCGATCGCCAATTAAGCCAATTTCCCGTCCAAGCGGGGTCAAGCGTTGGTCGGCGTTGTCCGATCGCAACAACAGCCGATATTCCGATCGCGAAGTCAACATCCGGTAAGGTTCCCGCAAATCCTTCGTACACAAATCGTCAATCAAAGTGCCGATATAACTTTGCTCGCGGGCAAACACAATCATCTCCTGATTCTTCGCAAACCTAGCCGCATTAATACCTGCGACAATCCCCTGTGCAGCCGCCTCCTCATATCCCGTCGTACCGTTCACCTGTCCCGCGCAAAACAGCCCTTCAATCTTCTTAGTCATCAGAGTCGGAAAGCACTGAGTTGCAGGCAAATAATCGTACTCCACAGCATAAGCAGGGCGCATCATCTCGCACTTTTCCAAACCTGGAAGAGTCCGCAGCATTTGCAATTGCAAACTTTCCGGCAAACCAGTCGAAAATCCTTGGATATAAAGTTCAGGAATATCCCTACCTTCCGGTTCAATAAAAATCTGGTGGCTTTCCTTATCTGCAAAGCGCACGATTTTATCTTCAATACTCGGACAATAGCGCGGGCCTTTCGCATCAACCCAACCGCCGTAAACTGGAGAAAGGTGCAAGTTGTCTCTAATTAACTGGTGAGTTTCGGGCGTGGTTCGAGTTAAATAGCAGGGCATTTGTTCGCGTTCCACCCAGACTTCTGGATCGAAACTAAACCAGCGAACATCTGCATCTCCCGGCTGCGGTTCCAGGTTTGTGTAATCGAGAGTGCGTTTGTCAACTCTTGCCGGAGTTCCTGTTTTTAACCGTCCGGTTTCAAAGCCCAAACGGTTGAGAGTTTCTGTCAAACCTACGGCTGCAAATTCTCCGGCACGTCCGGCCGGCATCGACTTGTTGCCAACCCAAATTGTGCCACCTAAAAAAGTTCCTGTGGTGAGAATTACGGCTTTGCATCCAAAGCCGACGCCGAAGTAGGTTTCAACGCCGATGACTTCTTCATTTTTGCCCAAAACTAAGTCTGTAACCATCGCTTCGCGGATGGTCAAATTCTCTTGATTTTCGACAATATTATTCATGACAGCGGCGTATTCCCGCTTGTCTGTCTGGGCTCTTAGCGCCCAAACTGCGGGGCCTCTCGAAGCGTTGAGGACGCGCTTTTGTAGATAAGTGCGATCGGCCATTTTGCCGATTTCTCCACCTAGGGCATCGACTTCGTTGGTAAGTTGAGTTTTAGCGGGGCCGCCGACGGCTGGGTTGCAGGGTTGCCACGCAATTTTGTCGAGGTTGAGGGTGAGTAAAAGCGTGCGGCATCCGAGGCGAGATGTGGCGAGGGCGGCTTCGCAGCCGGAGTGTCCGCCACCTACTACGATGATGTCGAAACTGTCTTGGAATTGTACGGGGGTTTGTGCGGTCATGGTCTGCATTTGAGCGGCAAGGACTCGTACTTTATTTTAGCAGTAATTTGGATAATTAGGTAAGTATAAAAAGACCATAATATTTGGCAAATAATTGGTGAACGGGCGACAATTCCACCGACAAAAAACAAATCAAAAAAATATTTTTTTGTGGAACAGGCATCTTGCCTGTTCCGCAGCCGGGGATAATTTCACCCCAGAATAAATCAAAAAAATCCTTTTTTTGTGGAACGGGCATCTTGCCAGTTCCGAAGCGGGCTCCACTCAGCGCATCACTTTGAATAGAAATATCATTCATTGTACTCCCATTCCAGTGTATCGGGCGTGCGATCGCCCGATCGCCTTGCACGCGCGATCGCGATCGCCCCAGTTACACTCTGTACTCCCATTTAAAATCAGTACCAAAAATTAACATAACTTTACGATAGCTTCCCAACCTCGATCGCATTACTTGCCAAGTCAATCTAAAATCCCAAATCTAAAATCTAAAATCGATCGACTCGCCCTACATTAGTAGCACCCAAGTAATGTATCATTGTCACCAAACCTTAAGCAACAAAAATTTCCGTGTTAGAAGCCTTCGTATTTGCCACAGTATTGTGCGGATTTTTTGGTATCATCCTTAAAAAGAACCTGGTGATGAAGATCGTCTCTATGGACGTAATGAGCACCGGTGTAATTGCCTATTATGTCGTGGTTGCATCCCTCAATGGCTTGTTCACGCCAATTATGGGAGATGTCAAAAATAGAGCTTTCGCCGATCCAGTCCCCCAGGGAATCATCTTAACTGCGATCGTCATCGGCTTTTCGATTCAAGCCCTGATGCTGGTAGGTGTGATGAAGCTAGCACGGGATAATCCCACATTGGAAACCAGCGAGATCGAGAAAAATAACACGCCGTAAACCCATCCATGAATATTATTACGATCGCTTGGCTGACCATACCATTTTTTATCGGGTTCGTCATTTATCTACTTCCCAAGCTTGACAAATATCTCGCATTAGCAGTCACCTTTGTTTCAGCAGGCTACGCGCTACAACTATTTCTCGAAAAGTCGCCCCTCCAACTAAAATTACTAGATAATTTCGGCGTTCAAGTAGTTGCCGATCAGTTGGCCGCCTACTTTATCTTGACAAATGCCCTAGTAACTGCTGCGGTGATTTTTTACTGTTGGCACAGTGGTAAATCAGCCTTCTTTTACTCCCAGATGATTATTCTGCATGGCAGTATAAATGCTACCTTTATCTGTGCAGATTTTGTCAGTTTATACGTCGCCCTAGAAGTCAGCGGGATTGCAGCTTTTCTGTTAATTGCCTATCCTCGCACCGATCGCTCTTTATGGGTAGCCCTGCGCTATCTGTTTATCAGCAACACCGCCATGCTATTTTACCTCGTGGGCGCGGTGCTAGTCTATCAAAAACATAATTCCTTTGTTTTTGACGGTTTAAAAGGTGCGCCACCAGAAGCTTTAGCCCTAATTTTTCTGGGATTATTGCTCAAAGGCGGGATTTTTGTATCGGGATTCTGGCTGCCACTAACTCACTCAGAATCAGAAACCCCAGTTTCAGCATTACTCTCAGGAATAGTCATCAAAGCTAGTATCTTACCTTTGTTGCGCTGTGCTTTGGTTTCCGACGATCTCGGTACTATCGTCAGAATATTTGGCGTGGCGACAGCTTTAATGGGAGTATCCTATGCCATCTTTGAAAAAGATACAAAACGGATGCTAGCGTTCAGCACAATTGCCCAGTTAGGCTTTATTCTAGCAGCACCGGAAGTCGGTGGTTTTTATGCGCTGACTCACGGTTTAGTTAAATCAAGCCTCTTCTTAATTGCCGGTTCCTTACCAAGTCGCAACTTCAAAGAACTGCAATCTAAGGCGATCGATCCAAAAATTTGGATAGCCTTAGTAATCGCCAGTCTCTCCATTTCCGGCTTTCCTTTGTTGGCAGGATTTGGGGCAAAAGTGTTGACCTTGAAAAGTGTAGCACCTTGGCAGGCGATCCCTATGAATATTGCGGCCGTAGGTACAGCTATAACCTTCGCCAAATTAATCTTTATCCCGCGCGGCGAGAAACAAGAAGTCAAGCCGGGTTTGTGGCCAGCAGTCATCCTCTTAATTGGCGGGCTAATTATCGCAAATGTGGTGTACTTAGATGCTTATAGCATTGAAAGTATCATCAAAGCAGTGGGGACGATCGCGATCGGGTGGCTGATTTATGTTTTAATTATCAAACGGTTAGCGATCGCCCTGCCGCGTGCAGCCGAGCAATTCGATCATCTGGTAGGTGTGATGACTCTAACCTTGATCGCACTCTTTTGGATGGCATTAGCGACAGGAACCCACACTTAAATAATCCAAATTGCGATCGGATGCACCTCAGTTTGGTAAATATGTGTGTAGGGGCGAAGCATGACCGCAGTAAATATGAGATTATCAGTAATAGCTTATATGCGGTCATGCTTCGCCCTCTTCAAAAACCAGATGCAGCCTTGCGATCGCTCGCAGTAAGGGTATGCAAGAGATATCTAGTAAAAGTAGAAAGTATCTTGTAATTATCTGTGTTTATCTCTGTTTATCTGTCTGACATCTGCGGTTGTTGCACATCAAAGATTTATGCAAGAAGTCTAAGAAGGAAAAAAGATGATTGGAAGTTTGATATTGCGATTGACAATTTGGTTTTTGCTTACAGCCGATTTCACCGTGCCAAATATCATCATTGGTATAGCGATCGCATTTCTCCTACCCCGCGGCAATACATCCCCGGAAAGGATCAAGGAATGGCTAAGTATGCTCAAAAAAATCCTGATTGCGATTCCGGTAGCATACATTGAGGCCTTTGAAATTATCATTCGTCCCCATAACGGAGAAGACATGATTTTGGAACGGGCAAAAATGAAAAGATCGCCGATCATGATATTTTTGGATGTATTCCTAATCACGTTTACGCCCAAAACAATTGTGGTGAGACACAACCAAGAAGGCTGCTACGAAGTTCACCGGGTTTTCCCGATTAAAAAACCATGAATTTGCTCTTAATTGCGATGATTGCAGCCATGCTCATCCCCATGTACGAGGCATTGACGGATGATGATATTTGGCAGAAAATGTTAGCCTTGGGCAGTATTTCCACCAAGGCAGGAATTATGACTTTGTTCATCTCTGTCTTGCGGGACGATTGGATGATTGGCGCTGTAGGGGCGATAATCCTGACTGTGGGAAATGCGGGATTAATGCTGTTAGCACACATAATAAAACGAATGGATGATTTATGATTGATGTGGTGAGTTATGTATTTTTTGGTGTAGGAATATTCTTCTGGTTTTGGGGAACTTCTCACCTAGTCGGCAAGCGATCGGTATTATTTAAGTTACACAGTCTTTCGGTTGCCGATACCTTGGGTTCGATCCTAATCGTTGTCGGGCTGCTGATCAAAATACCTAGTAGATGGCCGCTGCTAACTTTAGCAATTATTTCCTTGGCAATCTGGAATACAATGCTGGGATATGTGTTTGCACACTGTTCGAGTGAAGAGGCAGAAAATCAGAAGGAGTTTCCAACAGAGACATTATGAATGATGATAGCTATATCTATATCTTAACTGCGCTGTTGCCCTTGGCTGCTTGTATGGTAGTAGTTCAGGCTAATCCCTACCATGCCCTAGTCATTCGCGGCATATTAGGTGCGATCGCAGCATTGGTATATTCAGTGTTTGGGGCGGCGGATGTGGCTTTGACGGAAGCCTTGATGGGTACGATGTTGGCAATAACCCTGTATGCGGTGGCAGTGCGATCGTCCTTGGTGATGCGTTTGGGCGTGTTGGAAGAGGAGAAAGTCGAGTCGGAGGGCGATGTTTTGAAGGTGGAGTTGACTGTAGAGAGTCCCCGCGATTTTAACTCATTGATGAAGGATTTTCGGCGGATTTTTAGCAAGTATTATCTCCGCATTGAGGTAGTACCTTTCACCATTTCATCAGTAAATACCAGTCTGACTTACAAAAATGCTACGGATTTAGCGGAGGATTATCAATGAAATGGGTTTACATTGCGGCGGGGATAGTGCTTTACATTAAAATGCTATTTTTTGCCAATCCAACATCAGGTTTATCAGGTTTGGCGATCGTAGAACTGCTTGTCAAAGATAGCGGGATTCCGAATGTCGTATCGGCGATTATTTTCCGCAATCGCCTTTATGACACGATTTTTGAAGTAGTGGTATTTACGATCGCCATTATGGGCGCTAATTTTCTGTTAGCCACGGAAAGACCATCCTGCACAATTTATCAGTTTACCGATCAACCTTCAATTGTGTTAGCCCGTTTGGGAGCGACTATTGCGGCTTTGGTGAGTATTGAATTGTCACTGCGGGGACATTTGACTCCGGGAGGCGGTTTTGCGGCGGGTGTTGCGGGGGGAACTGCGATCGGTTTGGTGGCGATTACTTCGTCATCGGAGTGGATGCAGCGGATTTATGATCGATCGCACGCGGCGACTTGGGAGAAGATTTCGGTATTGGTTTTTGTGGTGTTGTCTGCGATAACTTTGTGTGGGTACGAGTTGCCGCACGGACAGTTTGGGGCTTTGGTGAGTGGTGGTGTAGTGCCTTTACTGAATATTTTGGTGGCGATCAAGGTTGCTTTGGGTTCGTGGGCGGTGGTGTTGATTTTTATTCGCTATCGCGGTTTGTTGTGATGGATTTTTAGGGGATGTTGATGAGATTCTCATTCAACGATATAAGTCGCTACAAATTCCCGCGTAACAATTGTTGAAAAGACTCAGCTACTGTTGTCTGCACCCGTCACTCTATTTCGTTAACAGCAATCGTTGAAACCAGGTAAAACGATGATAGTCCGACAACCCCGCTACAGCAAAGAAGAATTTGTCAAGGCGGGCGATCGGATTTATGAATCTCAAGTCAAGCCTCAAGTCGAGACAGGCGATCGCGGTAAGATAGTGGCGATCGACATTGAGACATGAGCTTTGGCGCGATCGCCCTATATAAAAAGAGCGATCGCAACTTCCCAATTCATCTCGCGGACAACTCCCATCAATTTTTGTAAACACTGCCCGACCATCCAAAAAAATTGAATTAGGATGGGTGGGAATAATAATTCATCTTGACTTAAACAGCATTTACAGCATTGAGTTTAACCTATAAAGGTTATTGGTTGGCATCGACGAGTTATTAGCGCTGGTTATGCAAAACCAGAAACATCGAGTCCATCATACTTTTGTGCAATTAATGCAATTGGCCATCAGCACATATAAAACAACTGTTTCCTATGGCAATCAATCAGAAAGAATTTGATAAATTAGTCAAAAATTTGGAAGAATTCTCGCAGCGTCATCCGGGAAGTTACCGCTTGCGAGTAGCCCTGTTTGCCGTATTAGGTTATGCCTACATCTTTTTAATACTTGCTGGATTATTCGCACTGATCGGGCTGTTAGTCTTTGTGATGATGTTTAGCCATCACATCAATGGTTACATCATTAAGTTTGGCATTTTGTTACTGATTCCGGCATGGGCAATTGTGCGATCGCTCTGGGTAACTTTCCCCCATCCTCAAGGATTGAAACTGAGTCGCGATCGAGTTCCTCACTTATTCGGCCTGGTAGACGAATTGACCGCTAAACTTGAGGCTCCCCGATTCCACAACATCTTGTTGAATCGAGAATTCAATGCAGCAGTCGTTCAAGTTCCGCGGCTCGGTATCTTTGGCTGGCAAAAAAACTACTTGCTTCTAGGACTTCCCCTGATGCAGTCCTTGTCTTTGGAACAATTTAAAGCCGTTCTGGCACACGAATTAGGACATCTCTCGGGCAATCATTCTCGCTTCGCGGCATGGATTTATCGAATTCGCAAAACCTGGTTGCAGATTTACGAACGGTTATACCAGAGCGACCAACATGGAGCATCAAAGTTGTTTAATAGCTTCCTAGAATGGTATTGGCCTTCCTTTAATGCCTACTCTTTTACCCTAGCACGGATGGATGAGTACGAAGCCGATCGCTGTGCAGCCCAACTCGCTGGAGTACGCCATGCGGCTGAGGCGCTAATTAATGTAAAAATCAAAGCCCGTTTTCTAGAAAGTTCCTTTTGGTTAGATATCCACAAGCAGGTTGCAGATCGGGTCGATCCGCCGGACAATGCTTATTCTTCTATGTTAACTTTCCTGCACGGTGCGATCGCAGAAGCACAGACCAATCTATGGCTAGAGCAGGCTCTGGCAGAAAAGACCGATAATGCAGACACCCATCCCTGTCTGAGCGATCGACTCAAATCCCTAGGTTATCTGAGGACTCGATCGCCAAAATTGCTTCAGTCAGTAACCATACAAACCAGTGCAGCAGAACATCTTCTCGGAAACAGCTTAGAACAGTTTGCTACCCAGTTCGATCGCGATTGGAAAGAAGCAGCATCAACACCTTGGCGGCAGCAGTATGCTTACCTCCAAGAAATCCAAAGTAAACTGCAAGCTTTAGAGCAAAAAGCACAAGTGCAAACACTGGATGAACGAGAAGCATGGGAACGAGCCCATTACACATTAGAAGTGCGAGGTGGTGAAGCAGCAATTCCCTTGTTGCAAGATGTCTTAAAAACTCACCCCGATTGTGCAGAAGCCAACTATAGCCTCGGGCAGATCTTACTGCAAAAGGACGATCTAGCAGGTATTGCTTGCCTGGAAAAGGCTATGACACAAAGGATAGATTGGGTAATAGACGGGTGCCAGCTAATTTACTGTTTTTTCTGGCAACGAGGTCAAACTGACAAAGCAGACAAATATCGCGATCGAGCCGAGAAGCATTCTCAGTTGATGCTCAAAGCTCAACAGGAAAGAGCTAGCGTGAGCGATCGCGACCAACTCAAACCTCATACTCTGAAACCATCAGAAGTAGATGAACTCAAACAACAGTTGGCTCCCTACTCACAGGTTCAAGAAGCTTATTTGGTAGAGAAAGTTATCACCTACTTTCCCGAAAAACCTTTCTGTATCCTAGGAATCGTTCGCAAACGAGGTTTGATAGAAAGTGAGAATGCGGATCAAAATGTGGCCGAGCTGCTGGCTAAAAGTTTGCAGTTTCCTGGTCAAGCTTATGTCATCATTTTGAATCACAGTAGTTCCGGCAATTTGCAAAAAAAGATGTCCGTGGTGGAAGGGTCTTTAATCCTGAAACGTTAGTGCTATCAGTTTTCAACATTGAAGCTCACTTTATGCGCTACAACCAACCCCATATACCGCTGCATCCAAGTTCTATCGTTTACCCAGTAGACCTTCCTCCGGAATAGTTAGGGTATAATCTATAGCGGTTATCAGAAAGATTCGCGGACGTTGTTGGGAAGAAGGCCCTATACGTCTGGGTGGTTTATAAGCTGTCAATTATACCTCATCTTTTTGAGAAAGGCTATACCTAATTATAGATGTAAGTTTTGGGTAAAATGCTAGGCGTTGCTGAATCAAGATATGAATGCCCCAGGAATGGGAATATCATCAAATTTCAAGTAATGTATTAATAATTTAATAGAATGCTTGAGCATTTCC
>NZ_JAEQCB010000162.1:0-31741 GCF_020738785.1 Microcoleus sp. PH2017_05_CCC_O_A
GCTACTCGTGAAACTTCTATGAAAAATAGATACAGTTTGCTTCGTTCCTCTCGAAGGAAAATCTTAAGTAAACCTCATTGATAGATAAAGAGCGCTGAAGCGCAACAACGTACCTAATAATGAACACCTATTAAAAAAACTAAAGTCCTCACTACAAACAAAAAATCATCTACTCAACGATTTTTTGCTGTTTAAAAAGTTCCTTAAACTTGCGCTGCTGTTGATTGTGATCTACAATCGGATCTGGATAATGAAGCAGCCGACGTTCTATAGGCGAAATATTTCCAGTTAGCAAAAGCTTAGTATCCACTCGGCGCAATTCTGGAACCCAGTGCCGAATATATTCCCCTTCCGGGTCAAATTTTTGAGCTTGACTGGCGGGATTGAATATTCGCAAAGGTTTCGGATCCATGCCACTCGATGCACTCCACTGCCAGCCGCCATTGTTAGCAGAAAGGTCGCCATCAATCAATTTTTGCATGAAGTATTTTTCGCCCCACTGCCAGTTAATAATTAAATCTTTGGTGAGGAAACTAGCAACTATCATCCGACATCGATTGTGCATCCAACCTGTTTGATTTAACTGCCGCATTGCCGCATCAATAATTGGATAGCCAGTTTTGCCCCTGCACCAAGCTTGAAACAGCTTTTCATCGTTCTCCCAGGGAAAGTCTTTGAATGCTTTACGGTAGGGGCCATCTGCTAATTCAGGGAAGTTATACATCGCGTGTTGGTAAAATTCCCGCCACGCTATTTCCTGTTGCCAAGTGCGGATACTTGTGCAGGCTTCTTCGCTGCGGCAAGTGTCCATTACTATCTGGGTAGCTTGCCAAACAGTGCGGATGCCTATTGCACCAAATTTGAGGGCGGCGCTGAGTTCTGATGTACCCTTATTTGCGGGGAAATTGCGCTGTTCTTGATATTCGTAAATAGCGTTCTCGCAAAATTCTTCTAATTTTTTTTGCGCGGCACCTTCTCCGGGTTCTATTACTAATGGATTTTCCCAAATGAATCCCAAACTCAAGGCCGTTGGCAGTGTTTTCATGGCACCTGTTTGGTTGGCTATTTCTTGTTCTTCTGCGGTTAATCCCGTCATTAATTGCGGATAATTTATCGGCAGTGTCTCTACAGCTTGGGCTTTCGGTTGGCTATTCCATTTTTTCCAAAATGGTGTATAAACTGTGTAGGGATTCCCTGTACCAGTCCGTATTTCGTCCGGGGCGTGCAGAACTTGATCCCAGAAGTTTTTAACTTTTATTCCTGCTTGTTGGAGGGCGTTTGATACGGATATATCGCGCTCATTTGCATAGGGTTCTACATCTCTGTTCCAAAATACTGCTTTAGCATTAAGTGCCGCGGCTAATTTCGGTATTCCCATACGCGGGTCATCTTGAATTATTAGTAATTGGCTGCCTGCTTCGCTGTAACGTGAGGAGAGTTTTTCCAAGCAACCTATCATGTAGGTAACTCTGGCTGGCGCTACGTCATCGCGATCGAGTATATTGCGATCGAGACAAAAAATCCCGACTACTTTCGGACTTTGCTGGCGTGCTGCTGCGAGTCCAATGTTGTCAGAAATACGCAAGTCGCGACGGTGCCAAAATAAAATTAAATCAGACATTCGATTTTAGATTTTAGATTTTAGATTTTAGATTTTAGATTTTAGATTGACTCCCACGGATCGAGCCGGGGATTGTTAGAATGCAGAGCTTTTCATAGTCTCTATCCCGCTCATTCCCCCGGTTCAAGATGCGAATCAATGAATCCGGGGGCTGGTTACCAGAAAGAATTGGTTGAAAGCCTCTCCCCGATCGGGATAAATTAAAATCAGACTATTTATTACTCCAATCCTCTTCCTTCCTCAACTGTCAACTGTCAACTGTCAACTGTCAACTGAACAACTTTGCTTTAAGTCAAAAAAGGACGCGCTAAGAAGAAGCTAGAAATAGATTTCGCATCAATTGGTTCCCCGGCTAAGATAGCTTTTTCTAATTCTTCTGGAGTGAATAAAACTGTCTCCATGTCTTCATCATCGTCTTGTTCTGGCGGCTGTTCTAGTTTGACCAAATCTTGTGCTAAAAAAGCATAAATGATTTCGTCAGAATAACCGGGTGCTAGCATAAATTTGCCTAATTCCCGCCATTTTCCGGCGCGATATCCGGTTTCTTCTTCGATTTCCCGTTTGATAGTTTCGGCGGGGTTTTCATTGATTTCGACTGTACCTGCGGGAAATTCTAAAATCCGCCCTTTGGCGGCGAAGCGGTATTGTCGCACCAAGACGAGTTTACCTTCGGGGGTAACGGGAACTGCTAGTGCTCCGCCTGGGTGGCGAATACATTCCCAATCGCCTTCGGAACCGTTGGGAAGGCGGAGGCTGGCTACATCAAAGTTGAATTTGCGCCCTTGGTAAAATAGGCGCTGTTTGAGGAGTTGGGGTAGTTCTTGACCGATCGACATAAGTGAGAAGCGAATAATGTTTGATTGCACCGATTTAAGACATGATATCGTTTCCGGTGGCATCGGAATAATAATTTGGATGCTGTCAGTGCGAGCGTCCCGCTCGCTACCCAAATCGCGAGCGGGACGCTCGCACTACATAATTCCGATGCCAACGGATTTGACATCATAGGCGATCGCCGCCCTGAATTTTGCTCATTTTCTACACTTTCATTTTTTGCACTCCGGAACAGTCTGCGGTTTTCAGGATTTGGCCGATCGCACTTTTCGTCACAGGATGCGCCCAATCCGGCGCAATTTCTACCAAAGGTACTAATACAAAAGCTCTTTGGGTCATCCGGGGATGAGGTAAAGTCAGTGTCGGAGTTTCTAGGATTAAATCATCGTACAGCAGCAAATCCAGGTCGAGGGTTCTCGGCCCCCATTTTTCGCGGCGAATCCGATTAAATTTTATTTCAACTTCTAATAAAGTTGCTAGCAATTGTTGTGGTTGTAGCGTAACTTCTAGGATGGCACAGGCGTTAATGTAATCGGGTTGCGGCGGCCCTACGGGGGCGGTTTGATACCAGCTAGAATGGGATTTTACGGCGATTCCGGGGGTGTTGTTGAGAGTTGCGATCGCGCTTTTGAGCGTGGCGAGGGAGTCGCCTAAATTGCTGCCAAGGGCGATCGCACATTTTGTTGATTTCATTGGGAATTGGTTATTAGTTATTGGTTGTTGGTTATTGGTTATTGTTAGTTACTTTCTGAGTAACGCGGGGTAGACCTTATTATTTTAATCTCAGCTTAATTCAGTGTTAATTATTATTGATTATCATTGACAAATGTCAGTATTTAGTTGAAAGATTAATGAATTTGCACCGTCGCCTCTTGTCTGCCGTCATTCTAGTAACTATCAATTTAACAACAAGTGTATCGATCGGTTTAGCAGAAGCTAAGGAAACGTACCTTACCTTAAATTCGGACGATAGTCAATCTTTCGCGGGTTTAGTTCAGCAGGCGGAAGATTTAGCCGCATTGTCGATCGCCCGCGAGTTTCAAGAAAATCCGGCGTTAACAGAAGTTACCATCATCATTACAGCCGATCGCAGCCGACAAAGAGTTCCGGTTTTGCGATCGAGAGTATCCCGCAGCCAGTGGCAGAAAGATTCGAGAATCGAACAGTGGACTAGATATTTTGCTGATTCTCAATACCTGTTGGGATTCAGAGATAGCTATATTTCGTCGGGAAATTCAGGGCGATCGCAAACTATTAACGTGCCCGCCCCCAGCCGGCCTGCATCCCGACAAAACGATCCGGCTTTTCGAGATGATTGAAGAATTTGGGCATGGGGCATGGGGCATGGGGCATGGGGCATGGGGCATTGGTTATTGGTTATTGGTTATTGGTTATTGGTTATTGGTTATTGGTTACTACTGACAACAGTTAACAGACAGCAGTTAACCTTTTGTTAACCTAAATATCTCCCAATTTTAATTAACCTTAAGGTTAACTTCCCTTAATTTAACAGTGATAAATTTCTAGGTAAATCATGATTAGGGATGTTGGGTTGAATAGGAATTTATGTCTAAAATAACTCGCCGACAACTGTTAATTTTCTTCGGTAGCAGTGCAGCTACGACTGTGCTTGCGCCTCAACTCACTGAAAAACTATTCGGCATCAATTCCACCTCGGCCGAAGCTGCCTTAAGTCCTCTATCTTTCACTCCGTTAAGACTACCTCATCCACTGCCAGTTTATAAAGAATTGTCGAGCTTTATGCCTACTGCATTGAACGGACAGGGTACGGTAATGGCGGCCTCGCAAAATACTAGATTAACCAGCTACAACGTAGTTGACGATGTGGTTGTCCCGCCGGAATACGAACGGTACGTGATTCTTCGCTGGGGCGATCGAGTTTTCCCCGATTCGGCAGACTATTTTGGCTACAACAACGACTACACCGGCTTCGTAGGGATTCGCGGCAGCAATGACGATGGCTATCTCTGGGTTAACCACGAATACATATCCTTCCCGATGTCGAAAGTGGCACCGGAAGCGCCGGCAGATGTGGCATCTTTCCCCGCAACCGATCGCGCTGTCCTCGGTTTAGACTTATCCGTAAAAAATCGCGCTACCCTCGGCGAATTTCTATACAATCTCGGTGGATCGATCGTCCGCATCACCAAACAAGCTGATGGACGCTTTAGGGCGATCGCCCGCGATTCCCTCAACCGACGCATTCACGGACTTTCCGGCCTCGGAATCAACAGCCAGCGTGCGGACAAATACAAAGATGTCACCTCCTGGGGAACCAGACGAGGCGACGACAAATATCTCACAGGTACGGGCCCCGCAGCCACCCAAGTCTTCGCCCAAGTCAACAGCGACGGGCTCGGAAACCGGATCGTCGGTACAGCCTACAACTGTTCCGGCGGCACAACCCCGTGGGGAACAATCCTCTCCGCCGAAGAAAACTTCCAAGGTAGCGAACTATTCTTCGTCGGAGTTCAGGAAAACGTCAAACCCAACGGCGGCCAAACGGGCTACGCCAAGGGCACGACGGGCGAAGAATTCGGCTTAGTCGGCGAAAAATACGGCTGGATGGTAGAAGTCGATCTCCAAGATCCGAATTTCCGCCCCCGCAAACACACCGCTTTAGGCCGTTTCCGCCACGAAAACGTCGCGATTCGCGCCGAAGCAGGCCGCAAGTTAGTAGTGTACATGGGAGACGATCGGCGCGGCGGACACACCTGGAAATTTGTTAGCAACGGTACTGTCACCAATCCCGCAGATAAAAGCAACAGCCGCTTGTTTGAAGATGGCACTTTATACGTCGCCCAATACAACCGTAACGGTGCTGGAAGATGGTTGCCACTAGCATTAAATAGCCCGACGAATCCGATACGTCCTAGTAAACTTGGCGAAGCGGAATTAGCAAGTTTTGGCAAAGCTCAAAGAGATGCTAATACTCGCTTACCCAAACGCGCCGGAATTGCAGGTCAAACTGAAGATGGTGGTTCATTTGTAGCGGATATAACTAATGAAGCAACAACACTTGCTGGCTACAGAAATAAAAGTCTGGCTAATTTCTATACCAGCCAAGGTGCAGTTTTAGTTGATGCCTTTTTAGCTGCTAATTTAATTGGTGGCACTCCGACGGCGCGACCGGAAGATTTGGAAATTAATCCTACTACCAAGGAAGTTTTCATTGCTTATACTGACGCCGCACCGGGTAGCGACGGTTATCCAGATTCTCGCATTTTTACTGTTGCTAAATACACTGCCGCGCTCAATAGCACCCAGCAGTCTGGAGGAATTTACAAAATTATTGAAGATAGTTCCGACGGTGCGGGTTTGACTTTCCGCTGGCAGCGTTTTGCTCAAGGTGGAGAGGCCGGTGCAGTAGCTGGGGCGGGATTTGCTAGTGTAGACAATTTGGCTTTTGACACTCAAGGTAATATTTGGGGTGTCACCGATATGTCTACTAGCACGCACAATGGTTTTGATGTCGGTGCTGCGGCAAAACAAGCGACGATCGACCACAAAAAGACGGGTAATGTGTCGGAGTTTACTGGTGTTTTTGGCAACAATTGGCTGTTTTACATTCCAACGAACGGCCCGAATGCAGGAACTGTAATTCCTTTTGCTCAAGGCCCGAACCGATGCGAAATCACTGGGCCGACTTTTATCGGAGATACCCTAGTAGTTGCGGTGCAGCATCCGGGGGAAGATTGCCCGATCGATGATGGTACTGTACTCAGCCGCCAAATTGAAATGTTGGATTTGAGTGGTGCTGTTTTCAATCAAACTCGGACTGTTGCTCGCGGCAGTTTGTGGCCGAGTAATATTGAGAATGACAGGCGCCGATCGCCGATGCCTTCGGTGATTGGGATTCGCCGCGTGCGATCGACCACAACGGGTCAATTTGTTTAAATAGGACTTGCGCGTGAAGCCCTAGAAACCGGGTTTTTGCCCAGATATGTCGTCGCAGCCGACAGATTCGATAAAAACCCGGTTTCTTTTCTCAGCGACGCACCCTACAAATTAGTAACTACCGTCACACAGCAGGACGAACAACACGAATCAGTTTACCTTCCAAAGATTCTGCTGCTGTAATAGCCGCATTGATTCGGTTAGCCAGCGCTTCCCAATTGCGATCGTTCGTACAGGCGATAATGCCAGCATGAAGGGGCTGTATGCGATGCAACCGAAAGAAATCTTTACGGTTTTCAGTAATCACGGCACGTTTTTCGCTACTGGCAAAAGCTAAAACATCCGAGTCAGGAATTCCTTGATTAGCTCTGCCTGCTTCTTGGACAGTCAAAATATCGTGACCTAAAGCTCGCAGTAATTCTACAACAGGATAGGGGTATTGCTCATCGGCATAGAGACGTGCCATCTGCTACAAATCCTCGTACATGACTTCATCGTTTTCCCGAATTTCGGTTTCGATTTCATCGGGAAAGGCTTCAGCATAAGCCCAAGCGTTGGCAATATCAGTAGCAGATAGCGATAAATAGCTTGTGAGTAAATCGGCTTCGCTATAGCCAATCCGACGAGCTTCTACAAGCCCCCAAACGGTGATGCGAGTTCCAGCAATGCAGGCACTGCCACCACAAACACCAGGCGTTTTTTCAATACCGCGCCAAGGACTAATTTTCCCTTGGGATAGCAGTTGAACCACTTGAGCTTTTTCGTCGTCAGAGAGTGCCAGCAATTGAGGCTCTAATTCTTTCAGCGTCATGGCAAACAATAGAATTGCGGTTACTTTCTATCTTATCAAACAACTTTTAAGAAAGTCATCTTAAAAAAGAGCGATCGCCCGAGAGTCAAGCGATCGGCTGGTATTATCAAACAGTCTGTATTGACTGGAAAACCTGTTTTCGCACAAAAATAACCGCAGAATTTCAATAAGTTTTATGTACCCACTTTGGAATCAAGGCTAAGCTGGATGTAATAAGACTCTACAGCTTGTATGAAAAAAATGCTTTATTCACTTTTGCCTAAATCTCAACTCAACATTCGGGTTTTAAAACATTTAGCAGCCGCTGTTTCTGCATCTTTAGCTCTCAGTGCAATTACCACTTTGAAACCCTCGCCAGTAACGGCTGCTGGCGATATCCCCCTAACACAAACCTCGACTCAGCTAGCAGCAAAACCTGATTCTAGGTTGCAGCTAGGGCAGTTGCGTACCACTGTTCCCGTGCAGAGAATGCAGCTCGATGGGGGTGGATTTATCCCGATCGCGATCGGCGGTATGATAGTTATTCTAGTGCTACCGCTATTTTTTGGCGGATTAGTCGTAATTGGCGATCGCGAAGTCGGAATTGTCAGTAAAAAGTTTAGCTTTGGCGGCAAGTCTTTACCCCCAGGCGATTTAATTGCCTTAAACGGAGAAGCTGGATATCAAGCTGATACTTTACCCCCCGGTTGGCATTGGGGTTATTGGCCTTTGCAGTACAACGTTCGCAAAGAATCTCTGACGATAGTTCCCCAAGGCGAAATTGGTCTGGTGATCGCAGCAGGCGGCGAGTCAAATCCACCGCAGCGCATTCTCGGCAAAATCACAGAATGCGACAATTTTCAAGATGCTCGCAAATTCCTCAAAGGCGGCGGCGAAAAAGGGAGACAACTCGGAATTTTGACTGGTGGCAGCTATCGAATTAACACGGCATTATTTACCGTAATTACAGCAGCAAATTCTCCCAAACACGGGATGACAGCCGAACAGTTAAAACTGTACACGATTGCCCCGGATAAAGTAGGAATTGTCACCACTTATGACGGCGTTCCGATTCAAGATGGCGAAATTGCCGGCCCGATCGTTCCGAATCATGACAACTTCCAAAACTCGCAAAAATTTATCACTGCTGGCGGGCGGCGCGGTTTGCAGGAACAGGTTTTGCTTTCCGGTTCGTGGAACTTAAATCCTTGGTTTGTCGGGGTTGACCAAGTGCCGATGACCGAAATCCCGATCGGCTATGTCGGCGCCGTGATTTCCTATGTGGGTCAAACCTCGGAAGATGTCAGCGGCGCTGCTTTCACTCACGGCAACTTAGTAAATGTCGGGAATAAAGGGGTGTGGGTAACTCCGCTTTATCCGGGCAAACATCCGCTGAACACTCGCATTTTGAAAGTAGAATTAGTACCAACTACCAATATTGTTTTGAATTGGTCGAGCAAAATAGAAAGACACAGTTACGATTCTCAACTTTCATCTTTAACAGTACGTTCTAGAGATGGTTTTGCCTTCGATTTAGAAGTAGCTCAAATCATTCACGTCGGCGCTTTAGATGCTCCGAAAGTCATCTCTCGCGTCGGTTCGATGCAGAACTTAGTTGACCACGTTTTGCAGCCGACAATCGGCAATTATTTCCGCAATTCGGCTCAATCTTATTCTGTGTTAGATTTTCTCTCCGCCCGGAGCGATCGCCAAGCGGAAGCAGCCGAGTATATCAAAGCAGCTTTGCGTACCTACGACGTGCAAGCAATTGATACTTTGATCGGGGATATTTTGCCACCCGCAGAGTTGATGCAAACTCAAACCGATCGCAAAATTGCAGAGGAACAATGCAAGACTTATGAAGTGCAGCAAATAGCACAAACTCAGCGACAACAATTGGTGCGGGAAACTGCTTTAGCTGAGATCCAGCAAGAGATGGTGAAATCGGAACAAGGTGTGATGATTTCTGAGTTAAAAGCGAATTCTCAGGTGAAACAAGCTCAAGGCGAAGCTGAATCTATTCGAGTGAAAGGAAATGCTCAAGCTGAAGCTTATCGCGCGGGTGTTGTGGCTTTGGGCGGTTCCGGTTATACGGCTTTGCAGTTAATGCAAATTATCGGTGACAGTCATGTGCGAGTTGTACCGGATGTTGCGGTTAGCGGCAACGGTAGCGGCGGCGGTTTGGTTGACGGTTTACTGGGAATGATGATGTGGAATCAAACGGGGAAAAATGGCGAAAATGGCGGGGAGTTACCTGTAGTTAAGTTACAAAAATCTGAATCTGTGGCCAAGTTACCTGTAGCAAAAGTGAATTCTGTTAAGTCCCCGGAATCTCGCCCTAATTCGCCCCCTGTTGCGAATTCGGATAGTGATATTGATTCGCTGTTTGATGAATTGCCATTTGACAATTCATAAAGGTATGTAGGGCTTGCTGAAAAAGTCAGAAAACAGCATTGAGAAAGATAAGTCAATTCGAGATCGCCTCGGCAATATAAGTTTTGTCAATTTTATGATGACGAAACATAGCTTTTACCAATGATTGGAGCCCAAAAATATCCAAAAAGGTTTTTGTTATGAAATAGACAGAAAAAAAGCCAAAAAGCCTGCCTTCTTCTGGGCAGAAAGATTTATCACCAGAAAAGTTATAGCGATACTTGTTTCAGAAGTATTATTAAGTTTAGCCATCACTCTACCGAGGCTAAATCTTCTTTTAGCTTCTCCAAATTTTCCCTCAATTAAGTTACGAATTCTCTCGTCTGATTGAGCTTGTTTTTTTATTGATTTGCTCAGATCTTTGGGAGGTCTTCCTAGACGGACACCGCTCATTCTGATGCCGAGTTATTTGCACCAAATTCTATTTTCTTCCGTTCGATATATCCGATCTACATGAATTGATTCAGGGTAAAATCCGGTGAATCGTTTAAATGCTTCTACTTGTGTCTTTAAGTCTCCTGATTCGTTGAAATTATCCCAACTAAGTAGGTCTAAAAATACGTACCCATTTCGACAACTAGCTGACAGTTTTGCCCCAAATTCAACGGATTTTCCGGCTTTCCCTCTAACAATGGGGCGGATCTGTGGTTGCTTTAAACTTACTATTCTGTCGGGAATACTATGTTCTTTCTTTTCATACATTGACAACTGTTGACGGTAGACTTCTGCAACTACTAACAGCATTTTATAATGAGATTTATTTAGTAACTATAGCTCACCCATTCGCTCTATATTCGTCAAATTTCTTTGGATGTATTGCAGTTGTTTTTTAATTGCTTTTCTTCTTGATTTTCGTCGTGACTTTCGTTGTTTGGCTATGGTTAGGTATTCTTTTCTGGCTCTGTTTCGATATGTCAAGAGGCTTTTTTTTACGGGTGACTTAATTTGATTGTGTAGAGCATCTATGATTTTTTCAGTATGCTCTCTTGCTTAATTTAATAGTCCTAAGTCCGTCGGATATTTAAGGTCGGCTGGCGCACAGGTTGCATCTAATATTAATTTTCCTTGATTTTTGGGTTCACTTATTTCTGATGATTTTTTTTCAACAAGAGTCCCTGGAGCTTCGGTCTGCTCTTTGACCATTTTTTCGTTAATTTTATTGACTAAGCTGACACCTATTCTCTCCCTAAAATGAACGAACATGGATGAATCAAATGGTGATTCATTACTATAGGCTTTCATGCCTATAAAGTATTGTAGGTATGGGTTTTCTCTTATTTGTTCTACTTTTTCACGCTGAGCTAGTTCCCAGCCTTTCTTTAATTATTAATGCCCCCAATGCCATCCTAAATGATTTGGCCGGAGCTCAATTAGATACTGTAAAATTTTGGGCATATTCATCTTCAAAGTCTGACCACGGAATTATTTTTGCCATGATTACCCAACGATTATTCTCTGATAATTGTCCCTCGAAGGGTAGCTCAAAGTTGGAGGGTGTTTTTGGGGCCCTAGTCAAGTTTTCGGTACATGAATGAAAGTGATGCTGTGCATGGCTTTTGACTAATTTTAGCTCATAGTCTAACACATTACCAGCACCGATCGCGAGTCAAAGTCTTTTGAGCTAAGGATTTTAGGCTTTTTCAGCAAGCCCTATATAAAGAGCGCTCTCTTGGTACGTTGTTGGGCTTTAGCCCTCTTTGAACATATATATAAAGAGCGCTGAAGCGCAACTACGTACCTAAGAGCGCTGAAGCGCAACTACGTACCTAAGAGCGCTGAAGCGCAACTACGTACCTAAGAGCGCTGAAGCAAGCGCAACTACGTACCTTTAGAAATTACCAAATTTATGTTTGCAGATTTCTTTATCAAACGACCTGTCTTTGCTAGTGTCTGCGCCTTAATTATCATTTTAGTAGGCGCAATCAGCATCCCCACACTGCCGATCGAACGCTTCCCTGACATCAGCCCCACCCAAATTAGCGTCACGGCTAACTATAGCGGGGCGAGTCCCGAAATTGTCGAAAATGCCGTTACGAATATCCTAGAGAGGCAAATCAACGGCGTAGAAGGGCTAAAATATCTAACTTCTAGCAGCAGTAATGACGGCACTAGCACTATTACTGCAACTTTCGATCCGTCGCGCAACAAAGATATTGCCGCTGTCGATGTCCAAAATCGAGTGTCAGTCGCTCAACCCCAACTCCCAGATACCGTACAGCGCACTGGTGTGAGAGTTACCAAACAATCTACCAGTCTCTTGCTGGCGATCGGCTTATTTACCGAAAATAAAGAATACGACACCACATTTTTAAGCAACTACGCTGACTTGTATTTGGCAGATGCTTTAAAGCGGATCAAAGGTGTTGGCGATGTGCGAATTTTTGGGGAACGCCGCTATGCCATGCGCCTGTGGATCGACCCCAATAAGTTAGCAGCTCGCGGTTTGACAATGCAAGATATAACCAGGGCGCTTAACGAACAAAACTTACAAGTTGGTGCTGGGAGAGTTGGTCAAGAACCCGCTCCCGACGGGCAAATGTATCAAATTGATTTACGGGCTAAAAGCCGTCTGCAAGAACCAGCAGAATTTGAAGAAATTGTCCTTAAAACTGATGGAAATGGCACTGTAGTTAAGTTAAAAGAAGTCGGCAGAGCGGAATTAGGAGCCGAAAATTACAGCTCTTTCCTGCGATTTCGGGGCAATGATGCGGTGGGTTTGGGAATTTATCAATTGCCGGGAAGCAATGCTTTGAATGTAGCTCATGCTGTTAAAGCAGAAATGGAAAAACTCGCAACAAGTTTTCCTCCTGGGTTGATACATCGAGTCGCGCTTGATACGACTTTAGAAGTTTGGAGGCCCGCTAGGTTGGGTGTTTGACCGGGTAAATAGGGTTCTTGATTGGATGCAGCGGCAATATCGGAAATCTTTGATATTTCTCACGGGAATTAAAACCATTGTCACGTTCGTATTCATAGCCTCTCTGGGAGTCACAGCTTGGCTTTATCTATCAGTACCCACGGCATTTATCCCAGAGGAAGATCAGGGCTATTTTCTGACAATTATTCAAGGCCCCCAAGGAGTTTCGCTGCAATATACTCGCAAAGTGATGGATGAAGTTGAACAAGAAATTCTGAAACTTCCTGAGGTTGTAGGGACTTTCTCTGTGGGTGGCTTTGGTTTTAGCGGCAGCACTTCTAACCAGGGTATTATCTTTACTACGCTTAAATCCTGGAGCGAGCGTCACGGAGAAGCTCAAAGCGTACAAGCGATTATTGGTAAGTTGCGGGGTCAGCTTTCGGCAATTCCAGAAGCAAGAATTTTCCCGGTGAATCCGCCCGCAATTCAAGGTTTAGGTCAATTTGGAGGCTTCCAATTTCAACTTCAAGATCGCAAAGGAAACAGCGGTTTAGATGCTCTGGTTCAGGCGATGGGTGGGATTTTGAAGCAGGCGAATCAGACGCCGGGATTGCAAGCGGTTTTTAGTACGTTTGCTGCGAATACGCCTCAGTTAGTTGTGGAAGTTGACCGCAATCGGGCTAAGGCTTTGGATATTTCTATTAGTGATATTTTCAGTACGCTACAAACGGCTCTGGGTTCGCAGTATGTAAACGATTTTACTCTCCAGCAGCGCAATTATCGGGTGTACGTGCAAGCAGATAAACAGTTCCGTGCTAATCCTGAAGATATTAGTAAATTGTATGTCCGCTCTGCAAAGAATGAAATGATTTCTTTGAGCAATTTGGTGAAGCTAACTCCGGTGGTGGGAGCCCAAACTGTCAACCACTACAATTTATTTAGGTCAATTGAAATCAATGGCTCTCCCGCTCCGGGTGCGAGTTCTGGACAGGCGATTAAATCGATGGAAAAGGTGTCGGCTCAAGTTTTACCGTCTGGTTTTGGCTATGAATGGTCGGGGACTTCTTTGGAAGAAATTGAGTCGGGGGGTCAAGCGCCGATTATTTTTGGTTTGGGGCTGGTTTTTGTGTTCTTGGTTTTGGCTGCTCAGTACGAAAATTATGTGGATCCTTTTATTATTTTGCTGGCGGTTCCTCTGGCGATTTTAGGTGCGCTTTTGGCTCAGTCTTTGCGGGGTTTGGCGAATGATGTTTATTGCCAAATTGGTTTGGTGATGTTGATTGGATTGTCGAGTAAAAATGCGATTTTAATCGTGGAGTTTGCTAACCAGTTGCGGGAGCGGGGATATTCAATTGCTAAGGCAGCAGTTGAGGCGGCTCAAGAGCGTTTGCGACCGATTTTGATGACTTCTTTGGCGTTTGTTTTGGGGATTCTGCCTCTGGTTAATCCCGAAGGTGCAGGTGCAGCCAGTCGCCGATCGCTCGGGAATGCGATCGCGGGCGGGATGGTTGTTTCTACTTTCTTGAGTTTGTTTATGGTGCCGGTGCTGTATGTGGTGATTGTCTCGGCTCGCGATCGCTTTACAAAACGCGATCGCCCGGAACATCCGCCCCACGATGATGGCACGAGTTTGGATGGAAAAACTGCTCCCCGCGACGAGGTTGAGCGCGATCAAGTAGCGCCGTTGTAACAGCCCAATCTTCTAAGGTATGTAGTTGCGCTTAAGCGCTCTTTCATATAAAGAGCGCCCAAGTGCAACTACGTACCTAAAAATTAACTTCTAGAAAAGTCTTCTTTGGGCAGAAGGCTATGATGCAGGGGGGCTAGAGATGCTAAATTCGCATCAAATAGTTCGATCGCCCACAACTCACAAAAAATACTCTATGAACCGCCCCGCACCTGACAGTTCCTCCCAAATGAGCGACATTGAACGCGCCAACCTCAGCCGCACGATCGATTACAGTTCCATTCGATCGATACCTGAAATTTGGGCGATCGTCAAACAGCGATTTCCCCAAACCGTCGCCCTCCACGATCCCCACAGCAAACCCGAAATTAAACTCACCTATACCGACCTCTACCAACAAATCCAGCAATTCGCCAGCGGATTGCAGGCCCTCGGCATCAATGCAAACCCAGCAGAAATAATCCCTCCCCGCGTCGCCCTCTTCGCCGACAACAGCCCCCGCTGGCTGATAGCCGATCAAGGTATCATGACCGCTGGGGCCGCCAACGCCGTGCGAGGCGCCACCGCCGACCCCGAAGAACTCCTCTACATCATCCAAGACAGCGGCAGTACCGCTTTAGTAGTCGAAAACCTGGCCTTACTCAAAAAACTGCAAGCCCGCCTCCCCGATTTGCCGATCGAACTTATCGTCCTTCTCTCCGACGAGGAACCAGAAACCAGCCCCACCCTAACCACAGTCAAATTTTCCCAAGTCATGGCCACAGGCGCCAACCGCCCCTTCAAACCCGCCAACCACAACCACCAAACCCTCGCCACCCTCCTCTACACTAGCGGCACCACCGGCAAACCCAAAGGCGTCATGCTGACTCACGGGAACCTGCTGCACCAACTCACCACCTTCGGCACAATTTTGCAACCCGAACCGGGCGAATCAGCCCTCAGCATCCTGCCCAGTTGGCACGCCTACGAACGCACAGTCGAATACTTCCTGCTTTCCCAAGGATGCACGCAAATTTACACCAATATTCGCTATTTCAAACAAGACTTTAAAAGTTGCAAGCCCCAGTACATGGTGAGCGTTCCGCGCATCTGGGAATCGATTTACGAGGCTGTACAAAAGCAATTTAGAGAACAGCCACCCAACAAACAAAAATTGGTTAATTTTCTGTTATCTGCCAGCCAGCAATACATTGAAGCCCGCCGCATTTTTCAAGGTTTAACTCTCAGTTTGAAACCTGCTTCTGCTTCGGAAAAACTGATCGCCCGGATCAAAAGTATTCTGTTGTCTCCCGTACACGCGATCGCCGAAAAACTGGTTTATCAAAAAGTCCGGGAAGCTACGGGAGGGCGTTTTAAGTGGGCAATTAGCGGCGGAGGTTCTTTGGCCGCGCATTTAGACAATTTCTTTGAAATCGCGAATATCGGTTTGTTGGTGGGATACGGTTTAACTGAAACATCTCCGGTTTTGACAGTCCGCCGCCCTTGGCACAATCTTAAAGGTTCTGCCGGACAGCCGATCGCCCATACTGAAATTAAAATAGTTGACCCGGAAACTAAACAGCAACTGCCAACAGGCCAGCGCGGTTTAGTATTGGGCCGCGGGCCGCAAATCATGCAGGGCTACTATCTCAATCCCCAAGCTACCGCCAAAGCCATTGACTCCGAGGGCTGGTTTGACACCGGCGATTTGGGTTGGCTGACACCGGGCAATGACTTAGTTTTGACCGGGCGCGCCAAAGATACGATCGTCCTCAGCAACGGCGAAAATATCGAACCGCAGCCGATCGAAGATGCCTGCGTCCGCAGCCCCTACATCGACCAAATTATGGTAGTAGGTCAAGACCAAAAATCGATCGGCGCCTTAATTGTCCCCAATTCAGAAGCCGTGCAGAAATGGGCAGAAACTCAGAATCCGCCAATACACGAAATTGACTGGAATAGCAAGAAAATTCAAGACTTATTCCGTCAAGAATTGAACCGGGAGGTGCAAAATCGCCCCGGATACCGCGCGGACGATCGCATTGGCCCGTTCCGGTTGATTCAGGAGCCATTTTCGATGGAAAATGGAATGTTGACTCAGACCCTGAAAATTAAGCGCCCGGTTGTGACGGAACACTACCGCGATATGATTGACGGGATGTTTTGAAATATTCGCAGGACTTGGGGAATGGAGAAGAAAAAATTATCCCTACACCCAAGTCCCGATTGGTGTCAACTTAAGCCTCAAAACCTTTGTATCTCTCGTTTATTTGTATCTCTCGTTTATAGGAGAGGCCAGATCCCCCTAAATCCCCCTTAAGAAGGGGGACTTTGAGAAGATTCTTATCCCCCCCTTAAGAAGGGGGGCTAGGGGGGATATTGCCTGAATCGCCAGACAGAAGACTGATAATAGGTTTGACGTTCAGTTGACACCAACACCCGAGTCCCGAGTCCGAGTCCTCAGTCATTAGGAAATGTCTACCAACTATTGACTAATGACTGATGACTGTTGTTCGCGAGCGGGGACGCTCGCACTTCTGACTAATGCCTAATTCCCAATTGACAAGCAACAAATTTATGGAACCACAATTACTCTTGAAGCGATCGATTAACGTAAAAGTCGTCGTTACTCCCCGCTGGAAAGAAGAAGCTCAACAGCAACTCCAAGCCCAAATCAATCAAATAGATTCTCAGCTACAACAGCTAGAAATGCAAGGGCAGCGGATGGTTTCAGAAATCCAAAAGCAAAGCCTGCAACCCCCCGGCCCGCAAGTAATGCAGCAAATAGAAAACATTCAAGTGCAGGTGAATCAAAGAAAGAGCGAACTGCTAGAACAGAAAAACCAAAACCTGCAACAGCTTCAGCAAGTGCAGGTGCTAGACCTCGAACAAGAAGTGAGTCAAGGTCAAATTGACGGCACGTTCACCGTCGGGGTGGGAGAAAACTTGATTCAAAAAATGCAAATAGAAGTTCTGCTCCGCGACGGCATTGTCGAAGAAATTCGAGGTGATATTTAGAACTTAGAAATTGGTGATTGGTAATTGATAATTGGTAATTGGTAGGTAATTTTGAGTTGATAGCCGCACATCTTCGGACTAGAGGCTGGCATAATAATAACTATTGCCGATCGCCAATTATCAATTCCCAAATACCGATCGCCAATTACCAACTCACAAGGAATTTTTACAGATGATTCGCGAAGTTTTCATGCCAGCCCTAAGCTCTACCATGACAGAGGGCAAAATTGTTTCCTGGGTCAAATCCGCTGGGGACAAAGTAGAAAAGGGCGAAACGGTAGTCGTAGTTGAATCTGACAAAGCCGACATGGATGTCGAGTCTTTCTACGAAGGCTATCTAGCAATAATTATTGTACCAGCAGGCGAAGTTGCTCCGGTCGGAGCTGCGATCGCCCTAGTCGCAGAAACAGAAGCCGAAATCGCCGCCGCCCAGAAACAAGGAGCCGGCGCCCCCGCAGCCGCAGCTCCAGCAGCCGCAGCCCCCGTTCCTGTCGCAGCTACAGCATCAGTGGGTTTGCAGCAAAACGTCAGCCGCCAAAACGGCCGCAGCATCGTCTCTCCCCGCGCTCGCAAATTAGCCAAAGAGTTTAAAGTAGATTTAAATTCAATCAAAGGCAGCGGCCCCAACGGTCGGATTGTTGCAGAAGATGTGGAAGCAGCAGCCGGTAAAGCCCAACCAGCTCCGGTTCAGCAACCAGTAACAGTCCCCGCAGCACCCGCACCCGCAGCACCCGCACCCGCAGCAGCCAAACCCGCACCCGCACCAGTCCCAGCGGTAGCGCTTTCCGGTAACAGAGTACCGATGAATGCGCTGCAAAATGCGGTGGTTCGCAATATGGAAGCAAGTTTGAGCGTGCCTTGTTTCCGCGTCGGCTATACAATTACTACTGACAATCTCGACAAACTCTACAAACAAATTAAGTCAAAAGGCGTCACGATGACGGCTATGCTGGCAAAAGCAGTAGCGGTAACTTTACAAAAACATCCTCTGCTGAATGCTTGTTATGTGGAGTCGGGAATTCAACACCGTGCTGATATTAATGTGGCGGTAGCGGTGGCGATGGATGGCGGCGGTTTGATTACGCCGGTGTTGCAAAATGCCGATCGCCTGGACATCTATTCGCTCTCCCGCAGTTGGAAGGATTTAGTCGATCGCGCCCGCGCCAAGCAGCTAAAACCTGACGAATACAGCACGGGAACTTTTACTCTTTCCAATTTGGGAATGTATGGAGTAGATAAGTTTGACGCGATTTTGCCGCCGAATCAAGGCTCGATTTTGGCGATCGGCTCTTCGCGGCCCCAAGTCGTAGCTAACGAGGAAGGCTTGATGGGAGTGAAGCGGCAAATGCAAGTTAATATTACTTGCGATCACCGAATTATTTACGGTGCTGATGCTGCGTCTTTCTTGCAGGATTTAGCGAAATTGATCGAGACAAATCCTCAATCTTTGACACTTTAGTCTTATCCTAAATCCCTCTTTTACCCTGATTGGGAAAGGGAGATTTAGACTAAGCCAAAATGAGGAGACGGCAGTGCTCATAGGTGTCAACTTAAGGTACAACCCATAGTCCGGCAAGGGTTGAAACCCCTGCCTCAAAGCGCAAGTCCTCTCAAAGAGGACTGATGATAATGAGTTCTTGAGTCCTCTTTGAGAGGACTTTAGCTATAAGAGGGGGAATTCATTCCCTGGCGGACTCGGAGGCCCACAGACAGACTTGGCGGGCTTTCAGGCTTAAGTTGACACCAATGGACACTGCCGTCTCCTCTATATCATTCCGGTGCAACCGAATTGATATCAAACAAGAATATTTTGTTCAAACTCGCACCGAATTTCATCTACAACTTTGCGATCGCTCAAATCGCGATGCCACCAGTGGCTACAGCCATCTTCACAATATTTACTATACCTACGCGCATCAGCAATTGCTAATAAACTGATTAACAGAAAAAAGGTTTTGATAAATTCTGAGGACGGCAGTTTCAAAACCTTTGTGATTTGTTCTTTTAATCGCCCGCGACGAAGCAATACGCAAGGGGTGTAAGTTGCGCGAAGTTTTGATTTAGTAATAGCTCGGCAAACATCTTCTTCTCGCGCCCCTGCTTGGATGGTCATGTAGGATAGCCGCTGCAATATTTCCTGCTGGCCTTCGGTTGGGAAGCTTAAAAACCAGTTTTTTGCATCTTCTTGGCTAATTAGGGCTTGTTGAATTTGATTGATTGTAATCTCATCGGTTAGATTCATTAAATAAAATTTTAGTTTCAGCCATCTGTTGATTTGAGTTTGCCGGATGCTTTTGCTTGGTCGATCGCATCTTGAATCAGAAGGTAGACAAAGTTGGAGATCGATCGCTTTTCGATATCGCACAACTTTTCTAATTCCTTTTTAGCCTGTGTTGGCAAAACCACTGAAATCCGCTCGCTGTCGCTCATGCCTTGCAATCTGTTAGAAGTTTCTCCTATTGTGCCACCTCCTCCGTCCAGCTCGTGCATCCACAGTCAGTTGTGTGCTTATCTATGCACACTTACGCTTACTTTGTGTTATTTTTATGGGTAATGTCAGAAGCCAGCGCATCCACCGACCAAGTTTCTGCGCTGGCTCTGGCTCCGTTTAGCAATGGAGACTCCTCTATTATGAAATACGAAGGATACCTGAAGCCGTGGGCAGTGGCTCGCTTGCTTCCGAGCTTGCAATGGGCGATCGTTGGTCGCTATCGCAGCCGATCGGATGCGGAGGGACATCTTGAGTTGTTTCGGCAACGAGTGCCCAACATCCGATTTGAAGTGGTGTTTGATTTACCGCATCCTCAAGGATAATTTTCTTGAGGAAGGGTGTTTGATTGACTGACAGTTCACTTTGGGGCGATCGCACTTTTGGAGATTAAGGGCGATCGCACTTATTTAGAAGTAGATTATCAAATAGAGTAGAATAGAAAAATAGCAAGTTTAAAGAAGTAAAATTATGCCTGCTGCGTCATTGGCGATAGATATTGGAACGCTGATTGCTACCCATCCGGGAATTCATAATGGTTGTCCGATCGTTGCGGGTACGGGAGTGACAGTGCGACGGATTGCTATTGATTATAAGATGGGTATGAGCCCAGAGGAGATTGCACAAGAAATTCCTCATTTAACTTTGGCTCAAGTTTATGCTGCGTTGGCTTACTATCATGCTAATAAAGATGCGATCGAAGCAGATATAGCAGCACAGGAAGCCGAGGCGGAACGATTAGAAGCGGAACACATGGCAGGTTAACGACAGTGACTAAAATTCGCCTGTATTTGGATGAGGACTCTATTAAAAATTCACTGGTTGTTGCTTTGCGGAATGCTGAGGTTGATGTGATAACTGCTTCAGAGGCTAATAAGCTTAGTTGTACCGATGAAGAACAGCTAATCTGGGCAACAAAGGGCGATCGGGTTATCTATAGCTTCAACACGGCTGATTTTTGTCGCCTTCACGTACTTTATATGGCCCAGGAGAGAAATCATGCTGGAATTGTATTGTCGAAACAGCGTTACTCGGTAGGCGAACAGTTAAGAGGTATTTTGAGCTTAACAGATGCTATTTCAGCAGAGGATATGAGGAACGAGCAGGTATTTTTGGGAACTTATATTAGGGGTTAGTAGGGGCGATCGCACTTTTGGGCATTAAGGGCGATTCCCTACGGGATAGCTGCGCTTCACGTCCTTGACGAAAGAAATTAGTTGAGCTAAACTGAAATTTAGTTTAAATTGCTTATAGTAGATGCACATAATCAGCTACCGACGGGTGCGTGAATACAGCGAAACTCATGCTGATTGCGGGGAAGCTTTGGATAACTGGTTTAAAATTACTAGCAAGGCTAAATGGTCTAACTTAATTGAGGTACAATCTGTTTTTCCTAAAGCTGAAGCTGTTGGGGGGTTTACAGTTTTTAATATCAAAGGTAATAATTATCGATTAATAGTTAGTATTGATTATGAAAGCCAATTAGTTTATATCAAATATATTCTCACCGAAGCGGATAATGAAAAAGCTCTGACTATGGTGGAAGAGTTAATGCACCAGCGCGATCGCACTCCTGAAGAAAATGAGTTATATGAATTGCTGATTGCATTGATTGAAAAATTTGAGCAAGAATACTACGCACCAGGAACCACAGCAACGCCTCATTCGATATTGCTGTTTTTGATGGAACAAAGAGAGTTACAACCTGCTGATTTGGTGGGAGTTATGGGATCTGAAAAAAGAGTGTCTGAAGTGGTTAATGGGGATCGGGATATTAGCAAAGAGCTGGCATTAATTCTGGGGAGTTTTTTTCATGTGGAGCCGAGTTTGTTTTGTAATTAATGGAAGTGAGATTAAGGGCGATCGCACTTTTGGACATTAAGGGCGATCGCACTTTACTATACTTAATTATTTCCAGGTTGTTGGTTGTTCAATCCGTCTATGAAGTCTAACAGTTTTTTGAATATATCCACATAGCTGATGATACCTGTCATAGTAAATTCTTCACCTTCATAGTCTCCAACTAAAATGGCGGTTGGCCTTTCATGCCCATCTACAAATTTACCTATTAAGGTTTTAATTGAGCAATTTGGCTTGACTGTGTTTTTGTCCGAGACTTTTGTCATCATTTGACTCAGAGGATAATCACACAAATCCTCATAAAGAAGTTCATGCTCTAGCGTGGCAGCAGCAACATCATCTACAATACCTATCACTATTTTTCCATCTTTTACTGTAGTGATAGGTATGTGTGTAAACAAACCGCCGAAAGTAAACATTGCATCTTGTAGGCACTCAATTTTAGTCAGGGTGATTACTTTTGAAGTCAATACATCATTCGCTGTTCTCTCGTCTAAAAATCCGCCGATTCCTGTCCCATCGCGTATGATTCTGAGAGCATCCACATAAGAAAAAGTTCCTACAACTCGATCGCCAGCATCCAAAATAACCAACGTTCTATTGCGGCGACCATTTTCATCCCTATGAATCAATTGTTTAATGGCTTCTTCTAAAACTTCAGTCCATACAATAAACGCAGGTTTAAGATCAAAGTTAAAAACTTCTCCGACAGTTTTTTTACCCAT
This sequence comes from Microcoleus sp. PH2017_05_CCC_O_A, assembly GCF_020738785.1. Taxonomy (NCBI): domain Bacteria; kingdom Bacillati; phylum Cyanobacteriota; class Cyanophyceae; order Oscillatoriales; family Microcoleaceae; genus Microcoleus; species Microcoleus sp. PH2017_05_CCC_O_A. The sequence goes on from NZ_JAEQCB010000162.1 coordinate 22,211, forward strand.
CTCCTTATTAGCATTATGAAGCTGAGTCATGTCGAAGCCTTTCTTACTCAGATACTCTATCGGTAGTTTAGTGTTTCGAGGTGTTAGAACTTTGGCAACATCAACCAGACTTACTACTCCTACCAGTTGTCCCGTGTTTGCATCCAAAACTGGCATCGTTCTGATTTTAAAGCACTCCATCTTACCAGTTAGATGAGCAATAGTATCAGTGGTTTTTACAGTTTTCACTTTTTTTGCATCTCCAAGACCTTTTAAGATTTGATTTAGCGGTGTTTGCAAAAGTTGAGTAAATCTTATTTCGGGCATTGTTTTAATCTCCTGTAATTTTTTAGTTGGATACTTCTAGAACAGTTATTTTACAAACTGTAGGATAGTTCTTGGTGTTATAACCATTTTGGGAATTTGCCTATTAGAACTATCCATAAGAACAGAAACTTCTGTGTCTGATTCCAGAAATTTCCTAATAACGTCCTTGAGATTATCGGTGGGTTGAACGAGATGTAAGCTACTTAGCGGCTGCATAATGTCTCCTAAAGGTGTATTCATTAAGTGGTAGTACATCGGATGTGCTAACACACTAATTTGCTCTCTATTCACCAGTCCTAAAAGATTTTTATCCGTATCGCATATTAGAATGTGCTCTATGGGCAAATAGTTGATTGCATAGATCGCAGATTCTAACGTATCCTCTGGCAGTAATGTATATAGATGATCCAGAGAGGTTTTTGTTGAGGACATCTTTTCTAAAAGATTTTCTACTTTTGATTCCTCCAACAAGGGGTCATGTCTAAGATACTCTAAAACTCCTTTGCAAGTAACTACACCTACAATTGTTCTGTCCTCACTCAAAATAGGTATAAAAGTCTGGTTATCCGGTGCTCTATAAAGTTTTCCAAACTCATCGAAAGCATAATCAATTTGTTTCTTTTTTTGAAAAAAACAATAATTTTTCTCTAGGCTAAAGACTTCACCGATCGCTTTTTTTCCTTGAGCCAAAATCAACTCAGTGGCTTGACCTATTTTGGTCGTTTTATGTCTGTATTTAAAAGGCACATTTTGTAATTGAGGTGTAAATTCAAGGGAAACTGATAAACTACTCACAATTCCTAAAAACTTATCCTCATCATCCGTAACGATAAGATCGCTTGGATTCAGTAATGTTACTAAAGAGAGTGCCTGTGCCAGGGTATCCGAAATCTTAATGGTACAAAAGTCATTACTGATAACTTTTGCGTCTTCAAAGCTAGTGGTTAATAAATCAAGATTGTGCAGCATTTTTAGCCTTTTTAGCCTTTTTAGCCTTTCAAAAGTAGGTGGCTGATTTGTAGGAGATTCTAAGGTAATTGTTTCTTCCGAGGATGGCTTGATATCGCTAGGAGTCTTTATGAAAGTTTCTAAGCTTTCCAAAAACTCTTGTATTAAAGCTTTAATTGTGTTAAACATTACCTTCCAGTTTGAGACAAAATCTGTAAAAGCTTTCTTAAATCTTGGGGGTCACTGATATCTGCATAATCATCACCGTCTTGAGCATTCCCTTTAAGAAAGCTTCTCAAATGACTGTCTGCGAAAAACCTCTTACATTCTGGATATTTACTCAGCAATTCTTTCGCAGCTTCAATGCTCTGGCTATAAGCATCTATTATTTCTTTTAGATGCCCGATTAACTGATAATCTTTGGTTGGCAAGGCATCATAAAGTTCTGGAAAATTCGTTTGAATTAAAAGAATTATTGCAAGTTTAGGGATTGTATTTGCATCAGCAACCTTAAGTGAGATAGCTAGACTTCTAATTAGCGACCAGGCAATAACAAACTGTTTAGTCTTGCGAAAATTTCCTTTGGTTGCTGCCAAAATCATTCTCCACATTCTAGCATCTATGGGATAATTTGGGCAAGCTACTAACTCGTTTAGTTCATGCTGCAAAACTTGCGTCACTTGATTTGAGTTCTTTTCTGGCAAAAAGAAATTAAGCTGAATCATTTTTTCTATGTACTCTTTGCCAGTTACGTTCAAATCTTTGTATCGTTGTTTAACAGCTTGTTCAATAACTCTCTTGTCCAGCCCTATAAAGAAAACACAATTAGCATTGTCAAGGTAAAGTTTCAGAGATTCTAAAACAGTCAGGGCATTTTCTGGTAAGCACCGATCTAGGTCGTCAATGAAGATTACCAACCGGCCATTTTCTCCCACATATTCCTTAACCACCTCTCGAAACTGGGCTTCAAAACTGTTAATGAATAAATAGGGGTCAGTGTCTAACTCTAAAGCTAAATCATTTACTTCATTTTGTTCTGGATTTGTCCTAGCTTTTTTACTTGGGTTTGTAAAGATCTTGATCAGTTCAATTGGATTGACACCGCACATCTGTGATTGAAGGGCTGCTCCTGCTAAGTGTTCTACTATATGCAGGAAACACTGACTAGCGTCATAACGAGTGGCTAAATTATTACATTTTTCTTTAACTATAGCTCTTTGAGAATCTTCTGCCATTTCCCGCAAGATTGTTTGAATGAGGGCGTTTCTGATGCCGTGCGTATCATCATACTTCCAAGGATTAAACCAAATAGTTTTAAAGTTATTTTGATCAAAATTATGCAAGTGAGCCTCAAACTCTTCTACTTCAAAATGTTCCGTAGGGTTTTCAAATTTTCTTTCGATACAACGCATGAGAGTGGTTTTTCCACTTCCCCATGAGCCAAAGATTCCTACTGTAAATGCTCCTTCATTACCGGTGGTTGCTTTTACAGCTATCTTACCTAGCTCTTTTGCATAAAGGTCAAAATTGAGACTAGGCTCTTCGTTGGGTCTATCATTGTAGTTGTGGGGCATATTTTTTGAGTTGTTATTCGTACAAGACTAAGGTTAAATGTCAGAAATTTGCGTTTAAAATCTCAAGCTTAGATTATTCATTGTCCCCCGTGAAAAGGGGGAAACTGAAAGCAAGCTATTGCGGAAGTTCTAAATGTTTTTTTTCAGATCCTCTACAACTTCTTTCAGCCCACCGGTGACTGCTTCCATCGACATAAAACCATTGATAGTTTCTAACTTTTTTCGATCGTTATAGAACTCGATCAAAGGGGCAGTTTCTTCGTGATAACTTTGTAAACGATTACGCAACACTTCTAACGTATCGTCCATGCGACCCCGTTCTTTGAGTCGTTCGACTAAAACCGACTCCGGCACCTCAAAACTAATCACACAGTCATAAGATTGTTGAGATATTCCGATTAATAATTCATCTAGCGCATCGGCTTGAGAAACGTTTCGAGGAAACCCATCTAAAATCCATCCCTTCTTAGCTTCTGGCTTAGTAAGTTGTTCATGTACTATTTCCATGACTACCCGATCGGGAACTAATGCGCCTCGATCGATGTATGACTGCGCCTCGACACCGCGTTCCGTTTTATCTTTGCGTTCTTGCCTCAATAACTCTCCGGTTGATATGTGGAGTATTCCTAGATTCTCCCCCAAAATACTAGCTTGTGTTCCTTTTCCTGCCCCTGGAGGGCCTAAGAATATTAAGCGCATTGTTTTTCCTTTTGTTTGGATCTCGATGTATCTGAAAAAATGACTTGTTAGCCTGTACTTGTCTATCGGACGATCGCCCTATCGAAGTCGATCGCCCGCAAGCCGCTTGCAACCCTCTATTTGTCTATCAGGCTAGAACCCTAACTTTTATGCAAAAGTTACCGAATTCTTTACAAAAGTTTACAAATAGCCTTAGCTACCGATTAAACTTCCAAGCTTCTATGACCAACCAAAAGTCTTGCATAGCAAAGCTTTGGCAGCGATCGCACAGATTCCCAAGAAAGCCTGCCACAGCCTCCTACTTATATATCTGGGTCACATCCACAAAATTATGCAAAACCCAGAAAATAAATTAAAAAAAATTACCAGCAGCACCCGAAACTAGAGTCAAACCCAGAAAATTACCAAAATTCAGCCCTAATCCCTGTCGTAACACTAACTGTAGTCAGTAATCACTCAAAAGCCCTGCCACAAACTTTTTGACGTGTAAATTGCACCATTTACACTTGAGCTTTCAAGTATAGTAAGCTAAATAAAGCTGCTCGTAAACTGACATACATCAGGAATTATGTTAGACTTCCATCAGGAACTTTACACACACCTATTTATGGCATCCACAAACGATCGCTTCGTCGAAGCAGAAAGCCGCTGGGACTTAAAAACTCTGTACGCAGACTTGGCCGCCGTTAAAGGAAAGCCTCTCACCCCCGTAGAAAAGCTGCACCTGCGGGGGTTGCTTTGTGGCAATAGTCCCGCTGAAATCGCGGAAAAGCTGCAAAAAAATCCCAAAGGTGTGGAAACTGACCTGTGTGCCACTATTTATAGATACGTTAAAGGCTTTGTGGGTAAAGGAGCCACCTGTTAAATTCCCTATTCAAGACGGTTTATCTGAAAATAGTAAAGTTAATGTAACTAATATAAGTTTTGAAAACAATCAAATAACAATTGATGTTTTCCTACAAATAACTGTACCGCTACCTTCAGAACTCTCAATAGAAAATCTAGACATCAACGATAACAACGCTAACTAAAAATTTGCCACAATTCAACTGATTGGTAGGGTGAAGCGACTAAAATCAGGAAGGGCGATCGCTTTTACCTTGTCTCGCGGGGCGATCGCACATTGCGTTTCTCCAATAAGGGCGATCGCACTTCTATTGTGCTACGATTCGATCGGAGCATCAGTGACTAAAAACAATAGCAAGAATTACCATTCAAATTCGCGACGAACTAGCGATTGCGATCGATAAATAGTAGTAGGTATTGCTAGTGCCACGTAACCCATCAGTCATAGATTAGAATAGAATAGAGACAAACGTGCAATCCCCCCGAACTGCAATAAAACAATAGCCAGCCTATATTTACCTATGAGTATCACCCTCACCCCCGAACAAGAACAACTCATACTCGCCCAACTCGCCAGCGGGCGCTATACCAACGTTACCGAAATCATTGCTGACGCGCTACGGCTGCTGGAAAAACGCGATCGATACAATCGCTGGGTAGAAGAAGTTTGCGCCAAAATCGACATAGCCGCCGCACAACTCGATCGCGGTGAAGGAGTGGATGGTGAAACGGCGATCGCTCAAATCCGAGCCAAATTTCACAAAGCTCGATCGGTGTAATCGCCCATGAGCCAATATATCATCTCATGGATTTGCTCGATACTATTTTAGATTTTGGCGATCGATTATGACCATCAAAGAACAACTTCTCCAAACCATTGAAACACTGCCTGATGACTTGCTTGCACAAACCCTGAAATTCGTCCAAACCCTTCAGCATCCCATTCACAAAACTCCCGGAATTTGTGGCGGTGCAGCGCGAATTCGCGATACCCGAATTCCCGTCTGGACGATTGTTGCTTATCAACAACAGGGCGCAACTGAAGCCGAACTTCTCTATAATTATCCAGGACTCACCCTTCAAGATTTGCAAGCGGTGACGAACTATTACGATCGCAACCGAGAAGAAATCGATCTGTGGCTTGCTGAAAATGAATAACTGCCGATGCTAAAGTTTTACTCGAATGAAAACTTCCCGATCGCAATGGTCGATTTACTGCGATCGCATGGGTATGATATTTTGACATCCTATGAAGCCGGACAAGCCAATTAAAAAATTCCAGATGATGAAGTCTTAATGTACGCAATAAATGCAGGACGAGTAGTCATTACAGAAAATCGTCAAGATTTTATCAATCTCCACTCTACAACCTCAAATCACCCAGGAATTATAATTTGTAAAGCCGATCGAGATTATGCAGGTAAAGTGCAGGTACTCCACGACTTTTTCACTCAAGATACACAGCCGATGGAGAATCGTCTACTTCGGGTGATGAAACAAAATATTAAAGGTAGCCAACAGACATTTATACTTCAGGAATACCCAAAATCTTCTTAATAATCATTATAATTACAATTCCCGTCGTCTATTGTGCTAGGATTAAATTAGAGCGTCAGTGAGTAAAAAAAATGGCAACAATTACCCTTCAAATTCCCGACGAACTAGCACTGCGGCTAGATCCTCTCAAAGATGAGTTACCACAGATTTTGATGCTGGGATTGAGGGAAGTCGAAGCTAATCCTTCAAACGGATTTTCTGGACTCACGAAGATATTAGAATTTATAGCAAGTTTACCATCGCCACAAGAAATATTAGCCCTGCGTTTATCCGACGCTCTTCAAGCTGAAATCGATACTTTATTAGAGAAAAACCGCACAGAAGGACTCACACCGATCGAGCAGCGCCTGTGGCAGCAATACGAATTTGTCGAACATTTAGTACGCATTGCCAAAGCGCAAGCTCTGCTGAAACTGAGCGAGGTAGCATGAGTAAAACCTACGTTTCAGCTAGTCTGCGACGAATGGTATGCGATCGCGCCAACGGATACTGCGAATATTGTTTAATTCCAGAAACACTCGCCCTTTCGTCTCACCAAATAGACCATATCATTGCAGAAAAACACAGCGGCGAAACAGTTGAAAGTAATCTGGCTTTGTCTTGCTCAATTTGTAACAAAAATAAAGGAAGCGACATTGCCTCGATCGATCCAGAAACAGGTGAAGTGGTTCGACTTTACAATCCTCGAAAAGATCGCTGGGAATACCATTTTCAAATTCAAACTGAAAGTGGTACAATCCAACCTCTAACTGCGATCGGTCGAGTCACTGTGCGTTTATTGCAGGTTAATCGTGCAGAATGTCTGATCGAACGCAAGCTATCTATCAAAATTCAATCGTTAACAAAATCCGATTAATCGATCGCGTTCAAGCCACACTATAACTAAAATTTGCCCGCAATTCAACTGTCAACCATCAACTAATTACTCGATCGCACAGTCAGAACTTGCGGCGGCGTCGCATCCGGCGGATACAAGAAATCCACCTGAACCAAACGGCGTTCCCCCGGCTTCATATTCACATTCACCAAAGCTTCCCCCTGCTGTCCCCGGCGCTGCACGATGTGAATGTAGCGCGTCAAAGTCTTCCCCGTATCATCATTAAACATTACCCGCACCGTACCTCGGAAAAATATCCGATTTTCCGGCGGATCGTAAAACATCAATCCCGCCGATTCTGTATTTGCCTTGATCGGTGTTTGCATTCTAATGCTGACAGATTGCGACTCGCGAGATTTGTTGTAAAGCGGAAAAGTTAAATTGTATTGAATCCCGTAATTACCGTGAGCAAAATAAGCAGTATCGGGATAGCGAGCTAACATTTTAGCGCTTTGAATTTGACCGGTGCCAAAAGTACCCGTATCAGTAGTGCTCAAAGCATAGGAAAATGATTCGCCGCGATTGGGAATCGTTAAATAATCGGTTCGCGAATTGTCAGTAATTTTAGCTTTCCACTCGGAACCTTCAGCGACTCCGGCAACGCGCCCGTAAATTTTTTGCAGTGGATTTTCGCCTCTGGGAGTTGGTGCTAAATCTCTCGGCCCAGCTAAACCTTTGGTGTTTAAAATATTTTCCCACTGTTCTAAAGTCGGATATTGCTCGACTCCTTCTTTAGTTTGAGGAGCAAACATAGCCAGACTAGCTACATAAACCGAGTTGCTGCTCGACACTCGCATTAAAGTCGATCGCCCGTTAGAAGCAGGCGTCACAGTCCCCACAGGTATCGGCAAATTCATCAGCATTCGGCTCTGATTGCCCGGAATCTCGATGGAAGCCGGCAAAATGGCTTGTCTGTGCCCCCGCAGCACATCGCTGGTGATGCGGCTGCCAGGCCCCGCAAACACAGTGCCAAATCGATTTTCTAAATACGACGGCAAATCGACAAACAAAGCATCCGGGCGAGTTAAATAAGTCGCTCCTTGCAGGATATTTAAAGTAACAGGTTCCGAGTTGGGATTGTGGACAATTATGCCTTGAAATAAGGTGCGAGTTTCGGCACGATTTTTAGCTTTGGCGATGTGGTGGGCGAAGATGTCAAATCGGCCTTTGAAGGCAAAGTTTAAGTGTGCAGAAGGTACTTGTTTGGCTTCCTCGGGAAATGTGGAGAGCAAAATGCCTTCGGTTTGTACAACTTCCGGGCTGTTACTGTTGAAAACGGGGATGCTGTCGAGTTTTCCCGGCAAAACGCGCACTTGCTGGGGCACCGTCACAGTTTTCAGCGGGGCGGTTGTCTGCGGTTGTGGTGGTAAATCCAGTTCGTTTTCCGGTAGCGGGACTTCTCGCTGAATTTGGATGACTTGTTGACTCGGAGGTTTCGGGATTGCTTGAGCTAAGGGTAGAATTGGTAACAAAAACATAGCTGTGAGCGCGTTTAACTGAACTTGCAAATTGCTTTGACGCAAAGCAATCGACACAAAACTTTACCACAACTATGTTGACATTTCCTTGAGTTTGGGAATTTTAGGTCAATTTTTGCGGATATAGTCAAATTTAGGACAAATTTTCAATGACGATAATTTTAACCAACGACGACGGCATTGATGCTCCGGGGATTCAGGCACTTTTGCAGGCTGTAGAGGGCAAGACAATTATGGTGGCCCCTCAAGGGCAACTTTCGGGCTGCGGGCATCAGGTGACTGCTCACAGTCCGATTCATGTCGATCGCCGATCGTCCGTCGAGTATGCTGTAGGAGGAACACCCGCAGACTGCGTGCGGATTGCTCTCAATCACGTTTGTCCAAAACCGGATTTGGTACTTTCCGGGATTAACGCCGGCGGCAATTTGGGCGTTGACGTGTACATTTCAGGTACAGTTGCTGCGGTGCGGGAAGCAGCTATGCACGGTATTCCTGGCATCGCAATTTCCCATAGAATTAAAAGGCCGCTGGAAATTGACTGGGATGTCGCGACTCGCTGGACATCGCGGGTGTTGGCCGATTTGCTGAATCGCGAACCAAAGCCGGGGTGTTTCTGGAATGTGAATTTTCCGCATTTAGCGCCGGGAAGTGCGGAACCGGAAATTGTGTTTTGTCGCCCTTCAACTCAGCCGCTGCCTGTGGTTTACCGCCAAGAGGGAGAATACTTTTATTATGTGGGAGAGTATGGAAATCGCGATCGAGCGCCGGGGACTGATGTTGAGGTGTGTTTTGGCGGTAATATTGCTGTGACTGAGATATCTCTGTGAGGGATTAGGTAGGGTGGTTTTATTCTCATACCAAAAGTATCGCTCAAAGGTCGGCTCGCCCTTGCCCCAAGGTATGTAGTTGCGCTTCAGCGCTCTTAGCTCATATTAGGAAATAGCGCTTTCATCGCAACTACGTACTTCAGATGAAAGGTTCTTAGCTTATATTAGGGAAAAGCGCTTTCATCGCAACTACGTACCTCAGATGAAAGCGTTCTTAGCTTATACTATAAAGAGCGCTGAAGCGTAACTACGTACCTAAGATGAATGGTTCTTAGCTTATATTAGGAAATAGCGCTTTCATCGCAACTATGTACTTCAGATTAAAGCCCACATTCCGCAGATGTGGGTCGGATTTTTTTATCAGTTGTGAAAACTTGGAAGCCAAACGCTTTTGGGCTGAAATTATGCAGTGTTAGCCT